>JAPORT010000087.1 GCA_026710085.1 Flavobacteriaceae bacterium
TCACCATCTCTAACATCCCCGCTAAAGCCTATGATTACCTCATAACAGATAAATCCGCCATTTGGTGGGTGATGAATCAATATCAAAGAGAACGAACTTCAAGCAAATCTCATTATCCAGCTGGTATTCCTAATGATCCAAACATCTATGCTCAAGAAATAGGCAATCCGAGATATATTCTTGATTTGTTATTAAGTGTCATTACCTTGAGTGTTAAAACTTTGGAAATCATTGATCAAATGCCTCATGATTTAGATTGAATTTTAATGGGACTTATACGCCCATTCTAAATCTTTTTTGTATTTTTGATTCATCGAAATGAAAAAACAAACAGAGCATTCAGTATCCTTAGAAGATCGACAACGGCTCATTAACGAAGTCGATGAAACGATTGAAAAATACGGAAGACCTTATGAAAACGACGATTTTCAATTATTTGGTCGAGTGAAACAAAGAGAGTTTATGAATTGGATGAATTTTTTAGATTATGTTAATTCTTTAAAAGATGAATTGGATGGGGTGGTGCATGAATTCCCTCTCACCAAGAAAAGTTATGACTTGATGCTTTCTTGGTGGAAAGATGATCGTTCTTATTATTTTGAAATCGATGGAAATGCTGTCCAATACTGATGAGGGATGATGAAAAAAACTTTTTAGTTGCCCTTCAAGATTACCGTCAAAGTTTAAGACGAGCCATTAGGGCTTCTCAAAATGTTTTATGTAGCTTGATAGAACATAGCACGGCGATTGAAGGTTCACGATTAACGAGATTAGAAGTCCAAGAAGTCATAAGGCAAAAAACTCGTTTCAATTACCCAGAAAGGGATAAGAATATGGTTCGAGACTACACATCGGGATTATTCTATGTCATGTTTTTATACAGGAATCGTTTACCATTAACCATCCAACGAATCGAACGCTTGAATCATTTGGTCATGCGACATAATGGTGAAGTCACCTATGATGATGAAGATAATATTGTTGATACCCGAAAAGGGAACATTCGGAAAGCTTCTGTTTATTGGGGGGATCACAAATTTATAGATCATTCAAAAATTCACGAAACATTAGAACCTTTATTAAGAATAACGAATGAACAATGAAGTCAAAAACAAAGTATTCTCAATCGTCATCGAATCGCATTTGACTTACATGGAAAACTTTTAGGGATTCATCCTTTTTTTGATGGCAATAGCCGAACTTCTCGATTATTACAAAATTATGTTCAAGGATGGTATCGACAACCTTTATCCACAGTTCGGTTTGAAAATGCTTCCACCTATAAGGATACGTTATTGCGTTCTTGGGAAGAAAAAAATCCTCATATTTTCAACGATTATATGTTTGGTCAAACCATTGATTTTTTTCGGATGGTAGAAAAAGAATATCATATCGGAAAACAGTATCAAAAAATAGAAATCAAGCCTTTCATAGCCACGAAGCAATATCGTTTGAGTTCCAAAATACAACAAGAATTTAACGACACATCGTTGGGAAGATAAGAATAAATCAAAACCGAAACCACCACTAGACCGCTCGGTTTTAGGTTAAACGTATAAGTCCCAAAATTTCATTATTGATCACTATTTCTAAATCACCATCATTATCTAAATCACTGTATGCCGCTCCGTTTGAAAAGGTTGGTTGGTTCAAACCCCAAGAATTGGTAACATTTTGAAAAGATAAATTCCCATGATTTTGATACATATAATTACTCAATGGCACACTAGGTAGGAGAGATAATACTTTTTCTAAATCAAGAATATCCATAATTTGAATATCCCCTTGGTTTGGATTTTCTTTGACGTAATCATTAGCAAAGTCCAAGACAAACTCTCCGATTTTTTTATCAGCGTCCGTATTTCGGATGTCTCTTAACAATCCATTGGTTATAAAGACATCTTTGTGTCCATCATTGTTGAAATCAGCGATTAAATTAGCCCAGCTCCAATCTGTGGCAGCCATTCCAGTTAGTTGTGCGACATCACTAAAAGAATCCACTCCATGATTTAATTGAAGCGTATTGAACATATATTGATAATGTCCCTCTTCATCGACGACATCCCAAAACGTATCGACATCCATAGCACTCATATTCGCTTTTAATCGATAATTGTTTTCGGCAACCATATCTAAGACCATCACATCATTCAGCAAATCATTATTGATATCGGCGGCATCAACACCCATTGAAAAAAAAAGAGATATGTTTTAATTGTTTTTCGGTTTGGTAACTAAAAGTTCCATCTCGGTTGTTCATGTAAAGAAAGTCAGGGGCTTCAAAATCATTGGCCACGTATAGATCAGGCCATTGATTACCGTTTAAATCAGTAGCCACCAAACTATTGGGGAAACCAGTACGAAAAACGCCTGCCTGAGCCGTAACATCTTTAAAAGTTTGGTTGTCAATATTTTGGTGCAGACGTGAAGTATATGCATCCAGAAGCAATGGGGGCCCAAAAAACGGAGAATAGGATCCTGGATTAGGCGGTTGGTTCAGAACATATAAATCCAAATCCCCGTCTTTGTCATAATCCAAAAACACAGCCCCTCGACTGCGTTGGTTATCGGCCACCTATTGTTGGGCTTCTTCTTTAAAAGTCAAATCCCCTTGATTGATGTACAACCGATTTTGTCTTTTTTCTAGCTGAAAATCATAGAGTTCTTTGGTCACGTAGATGTCTAAAAATCCATCGGCATTCACATCGGCGAGCGTTACACCTGAAGACCTGGTATCTTCTCGTTCAATACCACTTTGTTGGGTAATATTTTCAAATGTTAAATCACCTAGATTGAGGTATAATTGGTCAGACTCGAGATTACCAGCAAAATAAATGTCGAGTAATCCATCATTGTTGAAATCACCAATTCCTACGCCCCCCCCCCATAATAATTGGCATATGACAGAATATTATGCTCTTTTGTATCCATGATAGAGTTTTGAAAATCGATGCCCGTTTTTTCAGGAGGGAGGAGTTCGAACGTCGTTTGCCCCAACAAGCTAGCAGAGCTTAGATAGCAAAAAAAGAGATGCCAAAGCGTCCATCGATGGATTTGATCTTTAGAGTAGTGAAGGAGATGATACGAGAATGTAAAGTGGTTAACCATTTTAATAATGGGGTTTTAAATCTTTGATTTGGCCAGCCACAAATCGATCATCTTGGATATAGAGTTTGAACTGTCGATTGGCATCAATTTTAAAATAGGTTGGTAAAGTATCACCCATCTGGTCGAATCTAAAAAAAGGATTTCCTCCATACCGTTCCATAATGGTATCCTTGATGGCTTCAATCAATACATGACTTTGGTACATGTTATTCCAAGGAGCCCAAGCTCGGTATGCCAACTTGAGATTGAGAGCATTCAAATTTCTAGAATCATCAAATCCACCAATGAATCGGAATTCAATATCTGCGGGACTTAGTGATTGTGGTTCTTCTTTTAGATAAAAATTGACCCAGCCGTAACTACCAGAGGATGGGAGAATCAGTTGTTGTTGATTGAGTTTCCAACATCGATCCAAGTATTCTTGATTGTCAATACCAAAGGAAAGTGTGAAGATCAGAGAATCGATGCGTTGCTTTTTTTTAGTTTCTTTTAAGTAGCTTTTTTTATAAATCGAAGTTTCACATTGACTTAAAATGAAAATGCCTACAACAAAGGCTAAAACTTTACTGAAACTCAAAAAACTGGACGGCTTCATTGTTAATGGCTGCAATTAAAAATAATTTATTGTTATATTGGATCAATTCTAAATTTCGAATTTGACCGGAAATTCCTAAAAAATCAGTTTGGTCCAATTTAAATTGAGCCCCATCTTTAGAGCCATAAACAATCAAACCATGGGATGCATCATAGCGACCAAATTGAGGTTTGACCAAATATTGATTGCCTCCAAGAATCAAATCCAACTGATGATCATGATTAACATCTTTGACTGCCAAAGAATATATAGGAGCATATTGAATCTCAGAGGGCAATGTTTGCTTCACAAAAAGGCCGTTTTGATTTTCAAAATAACAGCTTTCAAGTTCTTCTAATTGGTATTGTCTCGAATGTTGAATTTGCTGTTGGCTTAGTAATTGCTGAATAGGCATTTTGGAATAGATTTCATGACTTGGTATGATTCTTTTAAGATAGGGGAGTTGTGCGATTAAATCTTTACGATCAGCAATAGGATAGTCATTGCCACTGTGAGGGGCACAAATGATTTGCTCGATACTGCCATTGGAATCAAAATCATTGACGAACATTTTATAACCCGATTGAATCATGGTATTGGTTCCATGATTTCCGGCAAATAAATCGATATCCCCATCTCGATCAAAATCTTGAGCCACAAGGGTATTCCACAAGCCACTAGTCTGGTCTAGACCAATATGTTTAGAAGGCGTGTTAAAAGTGCCCTTTTCATTTAAAAAAACTAAAATATTTGTCCAATGTCCGGCGACCAAAATGTCTGTCCAACCATCACCATTAATATCTTTCGTTTCAGCAGATGTCATCAATCCCAAGTCTTGAAACTGGGGGATTTTTTCTTGGCGGAAGGTTCCGTTTGGTAAGCCTTTTAAAAGAATGGCATCAGCGGGTGGTCCATAGAATGAACCATCGATGTTTTGAGTTAAAAATAAATCCATTAGACCGTCTTTATTAAAATCCAAACTAGAGATGTCTGAAGTTCGAGTCAATAGATTTTGGGGCAAAACACGGGGCACCCATTCGAAGATCCCTTCTCCATGATTAATATAAACGCGGTCTTTTAAATTACGATCTTCATTTGAAAAAGCTCTGCCTGAAGTTCCGACATATAAATCTAAAAATCCATCTTGATTTAAATCAATAAACTTGGCTACTGTATCTTCTGCTGTAGCATGGGTTTGAAAGATATGTTCAATGATTTGGTAGCCATCGTGGTGTGAAACAATTAATGAACTGGATTGATTTTTGGCTCCACCAACAAAGAAATCTTCAATTCCATCATGATTAATATCTCCCTTAGCTAATGCGGGGCCTTGATTGCTATACATTTGGATGAGCAGTTGTTCACGATTGAAATCACTCCAATTATTTTCTTGATGGACAAAATCAAACAAGGGAGTTGACTTTAAAATGGGATTAGAGGTTTTCAAGGGTTGATATTGGTAATTAGACTGCCGAGGTTCTTGGATACGGATATGTTGATTGGTCGAAATATTGGTATGAAGAGAGGTTTTATCATTAGGCCATAAAATAATCAGCGAATCGATGACATCATGATGACCTAAACCAAAATGAAGACGGTTTGAAATGGATGATTGAAATCCTCTAGAAGGAAATTGTTCCACCATTTGCTGATCTGAGCCCCCATATTTAATAATCGCTTTTGCACCTATGGATTTGGTATTCAAGGAATGGGATTGTAATGAAATACTCAAAAATTTTTGTTGAGAAGTATCGGTCTTATTTTCATAAACAAAACAAGGATCATTGACATTATTGATAACCAAATCCAAATCGCCATCATTATCCAAATCGCCATAGGCACTCCCATTACTAAAACTAGGGGTGTTTAAACCCCAATCATTAGTCATATCAGTAAATCTAAAATCACCTTTGTTTTGAAACATCACATTAGCAATAGGATGCGATGGAATGAGATCAATCAGTTCTTTTAATCCGGATTGACGGTTCTCAAGTATTTTGGTTATTATTTGATCATTGGCGGTATAGTCTAAGTAATCTCGATCAAGCAAATCTTGGAAAATGCCATTGGCCACAAACAAATCTTTGAATCCATCATTATCCGCATCAAATAATAAAGATGCCCAACTCCAATCGGTAGCCATCACGCCAGCATATCGACCAACTTCAACAAATCCTTTTTCTCCTACATTTCGTTGTAGTGTATTTCGAGGGTATTGGTGGTAATAACCTTGTGAAACGGCCAATTGGTATTTATCCCAACTTTCATACAACGCTTTTGTTTTTTGTCTTTCCAACGTCGAAGGAAGCATTTCAGTCACCATCAGATCAGCTAATAAATCATTGTCCATATCAGCCGCATCAGCTCCCATAGATCCCATCGATATGGAAGAAAAGTTTTGTTCTAAAACTTCCTGAAATCCAGTTGGAAAATTATAATAGAGATAATCTTTTTCAAAAAAGTCATTTGAAATAAACAGATCAGGTCTTCGATCAGCATTGAAATCACTGAGGGTAATACCTAAGCCAAAGCCAATAGCGGAAGTATAAATATTTTGATCTTCAGTGATGTCTATAAAACGATTGTTTTCTTGAATCAATAATTTATTGCCTAATCCATCAGGATCTGGAATATCCCTTTGACCTTGAATCAAATCATAACCCCCTATGGATTGTGTTGAATTATTTAGGACATAACAATCCAAATCGCCATCTAAATCAAAATCAAAAAAAGCCGCATGTACCGACAATCCAAGGAGATCTAATCCGTATTGTTTGGACTGTTCTGTAAAACTCAAATCTCCATTGTTGATAAACAATTCATTGTGTCGATTTTCTCCTTGTGGTTTTCCTGATTTACAGACATAAAGATCTAAGTATCCATCTCCATTGAGGTCTGCAAAAGTGGCTCCAGTAGACCAAACCCCTGAAGAAGCAACGCCAGCTATTTCAGTAATATCGACAAATTTCCAATCCCCTTGGTTTAAATATAATTTATTATCCGTTTGATTTCCCGTTAAATAAATATCAATCCAACCATCGTTGTTGATATCTCCTAATGCAACACCACCACCATTATAAAAATTCCGGTATGTATAGGGATTGAAATCATTGGTGTAGCTTAAAGTGTTTTCAAAGTCAATACCAGATGTTGGAGCTCGATCAATAAAACGTGATTTTTCTTTTTGACAACTTGAAACAGATAATACCAAACATCCGAGAGTCATTTTTGTCAAGGAACAAATCTTATTTAAGAGCATATCAAAAGACTGATCATTAAAAAATGAATTGAGATTTAAATTGAACGGTTAAAAATGCTAAAATTCCCGAAATATAGAAAGTCAAAAACATTTCCAACATTTTGACTTGATATATTACATTTGCACCGCCGTAAAAAAGGCTTTTGTTTTGAGTATTCCATTGAGGAGAATCAAAATTTTTTATCACTTTTTAGTCCTAGTTTTATTGACTTCGAGTCATGCTTTGGCAACAGCAAAAAATCCTCAAACACGCCAAGACTATAAAGCAGAAATTGAAGCATACATTGAGCATCATATATTAGATAATCACGATTTTAACATATTCAGTTACACCAATTCTCAAGGTGAAAAGGTGTATGTTTCTATTCCACTTTTGGTGATTTTATGGGATCGTGATGTGGGTCTTATCAGTTTTCCGTCATCTAAATTCAAACACGGAAAAGCGATTGTTTCGGTCAAAGGCAAGCACTATAAAGTCTATCATAGTCGAATTTATCAAACCGATGCTGAAGGTCAAATTTTATACAATCAAGAGGGGAAAGTCACCAATTACAGACCTATCGATTTTTCGATTACCAAAAGTGTCGTTTCAATTGTTTTGGTCAGCTTACTGATGTTTTGGTTCTTTTATAAGCATGCCAAATCATATGAAAAAAATGATTTGATGCCCACTGGCTTGGGAAGATTTTTAGAACCAGTGATTCTATTTGTTAGAGATGAAATTGCCATCATGAGTATTGGAGAAAAACACCATCATCGATTCATGAGTTATCTATTGACACTTTTCTTTTTTATTGTCATATTAAACCTCATTGGACTGTCTCCTTTTGGCATTAATGTCACTGGGAATATAGCCGTTACTTTTTGTCTAGCAATCATCACCTTTATCATCACTAATTTTAAGGGAAATCGAAATTACTGGGCTCATATTTTTTGGATGCCGGGTGTTCCTTACTATATCAGACCAGTTTTAATGCCTATTGAGTTGTTGGGAGTCTTTATCAAACCTTTCACACTCATGGTTCGTTTGTATGCTAATATGGCTGCGGGTCATATCGTTTTGATGACGTTAATCAGTTTGATTTTTGTCTTTGATGGGGTTTTTGCCAAGGGGATGGGTTTTCTCCTCTCTTTTGTGATTGCCAATCTCAAAATATTAGTGGCTATTTTGCAAGCCTATGTTTTTACTGTCTTGTCAGCAGTCTATTTTGGTTTTGCAGTCGCTGAAAAACATTAAATAAATCTATTAATAAACTTTAAATAAATCATTAATTATTATGGAAATTCCAGAAATCGTAGGTGCAGGTCTCATCGTTATCGGTGTGGGAATCGGTGTGGGTTCAATTGGTCGAGGTGCTACTGAAGCTATTGGACGTCAACCAGATGCATTTGGTAAAATCAATATTGCCATGCTCATTGCAGCAGCATTGGTTGAAGGTATTGGTTTTGCAGCCCTCTTTTTGGCTTAAACAGTATAGACTTTCATGGAAAAGTTGATTACAGAGTTTTCGATTGGTCTGTTTTTTTGGCAGTCCCTGATTTTTCTAATCATCCTATTTGTTCTCAAGCGCTATGCTTGGAAGCCGATCCTTTCGGCTGTGAAGCAACGAGAAGAAACCATCAAAGGATCACTTGAAGAAGCAAGAAAAGTCAAAAAAGAAATGGCAGATCTTCAATCAGAAAACAAAAAAGTTCTCAAAGAAGCCTACCAACAACGTGATGAAATATTACGTGTAGCCAATCATTCGAGTGCTCAAATCATTAATACAGCCAAAGAAGAAGCAAGAGTTGAAGCTCAAAAAATCTTACAAAATGCATATAGTGATATTGAAGCTGAAAAGCAAAATGCTCTTTCGGAACTCAAAAGTCATGTTGGTCAAATCGCAGTATTGATTGTAGGAAAAGTATTGGAAGAGAATCTTTCGGATCAAAAAAAGCAACAAAGACTCATTGAAAATCTGTTAAAGGATGTTAGTTTGAATTAAATGAAATCATCTATTGTTGCTACACGGTATGCAAAAGCGCTTTATGATTTTGCTGTAAAAAAAAATAAAACTGTTGTATTGGTCTCCGAATGTGAGTTCCTCCTACAATTAGTTCGAGAATCTTCTCAGCTGCGAGAACTGTTGAAGTTCTCCCCATATTCTTTAAGCAAGAGAAAAAAGATGTTGCTCCAATTGTTTCAAAATCCATCAGAAATGATTTTAAAAATGTTGAGTCTATTAACTCAAAACAATCGACTGGGCATTATTCATGAAATTTCATATCAAATCATTCAAATGGATTTAGCGGCCAAAGGAATCACAAAAGTGAGCGTCACAACAGCCATCAAACTCGATGAAGATTTAAAAAAACAAATTCATAACACCATTGATCAAATTGTCAAAGGTCAAGTAGAATTAATCAACGTGATGGATGCTAAAATTATTGGAGGGTTTATTTTAAACTTCAAAGATTTACAATACGATGCGAGCATTGCCAATAAAGTCAATCATATAAAAAGTGCAATAGTCCAACCTTAATTTGAAAATAAATATGCAAAAGATAAAGCCATCAGAAATATCATCAATACTCAAATCCCAATTAAAGGATGTCGATATATCTCAAAAAATGGAAGAAACTGGATTGGTTCTCGAAGTCGGAGATGGTATTGCTCGAGTATTTGGTCTGTCTCAAGCTCAATATGGCGAACTAGTCAAATTTGAAAGTGATGTCGAAGGCATGGTCCTTAATTTAGAACTCGACCATGTGGGTGTGGTGTTATTAGAACCTTCAAATGAAATCAAAGAAGGAGATAAAGTCACTAGAACGAAACGCATCGGATCCATTAGAGTAGGAGAAGGATTAGTCGGACGTGTGGTCAATACTCTGGGTCATCCGATTGATGGAAAAGGACCTATTCAAGGCCCATTATATGAAATGCCATTGGAAAGAAAAGCTCCTGGCGTCATTTATAGACAGCCCGTTAATGAACCATTACAAACGGGTATCAAGGCCATTGATTCCATGATTCCCATTGGTCGTGGGCAAAGAGAATTAGTCATTGGTGATCGACAAACTGGAAAAACCACAGTCTGTATTGACACGATATTGAATCAAAAAGAATTTTATGATTCGGGGGAACCCGTTTACTGCATCTATGTAGCCATCGGACTCAAAGCATCAACCGTTGCTTCGATTGTCAAAACGCTTCAAGACTATGGAGCCATGGCGTATACGACAGTGATTGTTGCTTCAGCTTCAGATCCCGCTCCCATGCAAGTTTATGCTCCTTTTGCTGGGGCCTCTATTGGTGAGTACTATAGAGATTTAGGCAAACCAGCATTGATTGTTTATGATGATTTGTCCAAACAAGCCGTTGCCTATCGAGAAGTATCGTTATTATTGAGAAGGCCACCAGGTCGGGAAGCCTATCCAGGCGATGTCTTTTATCTTCATTCTCGTTTGTTGGAAAGAGCCGCTAAAATCATCAATAATGATGATATCGCTCAACAAATGAATGATTTACCCAGTAGTATTAAAGACAAAGTAAAGGGTGGTGGATCGCTGACGGCTTTACCGATCATTGAAACGCAAGCAGGTGATGTTTCAGCCTATATTCCAACGAATGTGATTTCCATTACGGATGGCCAAATATTTTTAGAAACGGATTTATTTAATGCTGGAATTCGTCCAGCTATTAATGTGGGAATTTCTGTGTCAAGAGTTGGTGGTAGTGCCCAAATCAAAACGATGAAAGCAGTGGCTGGAACATTAAAAATCAATCAAGCACAATTCCGTGAATTTGAAGCTTTTGCCCAATTTGGTTCTGATTTGGACAAACAAACTTCATTGATTATTGAAAAAGGAAAGAGAAATGTCGAAATTTTAAAACAAGATCAAAATGATTCCTATCCAGTGGAAGAACAAATTGCGATTATCTATTCAGGAACCCAAGGTTTGATTTCAGAAGTACCGGTGGATCGGGTGAAAGATTTTGAAAGAGCTTTATTAAATGAACTCAGAGATAATCACAACGAGTTACTAAAAAGCTTAAGAACGACCAAACTTGAAGGAAGAAAACTACCAGAACAAATTGTCGAAGCATTAGAAACAGTCATCAATCAAATTGTCAATCAATACAATAAATAATCGGTGTCCAATTTAAAAGAAATACGCAGTCGGATTTCTTCGGTTGATTCAACAAAAAAAATCACTCGAGCTATGAAGATGGTGGCTTCTGCAAAATTAAAGAAGGCTCAAAAAGAAATTACTTCCATGCGTCCTTATGCAGAAAAGTTCAATGAATTGGTCAGAGAATTTGGCAACAGTTTGGATTCGGACGTCAAAAGTCCCTATACTATTCGCAGAGTAGAAAAAAAGGTGTTATTGATTCCTATCACTTCGAATCGAGGATTGTGCGGGGCATTCAATACCAATGTGGCCAAACAGGTCAAAAAATTAATCAATCAAGAAGAGGCTGCTAAGGAGGTACAATTGATGATTATTGGGAAAAAAGGTCAAGAATTGCTCTCAAAACAGGCAACGATTATGGGAAGCCATCCAGCAATATTGGATGATTTAAGCTATTCAAATTCAGTTGACATCATTCAACCTATCATGAACTTGTACCAAGAAGAAAAAATCGATAAAGTCCTTCTTTTATACAATCGATTTAAAAATGTGGCCGTTCAAGAATTAATTGTCGAACAATTTTTACCGATTCTTCTGACTCCTTCAGAGGAAAGTCAAAGTTCAAATGTTATCTACGAACCTAGCATTCAACATATCGTTCAAGAAATATTGCCCAAGGCTTTAAAAATTCAATTTTATAAATCTCTTAGGGATTCATTGGCAGCGGAACAAGCAGCTCGAATGACGGCCATGCATATTGCCACTGAAAATGCGACTGAGGTTTTGGATCAATTGAAACTCACCTATAATAAAGCGAGACAAGCAGCCATTACTGCAGAAATACTGGAAATTGTCAGTGGAGCTGAAGCCCTTAATAGTTAAAGCCTTTATAATTTTTTAGTATCATTGGAGAATAAATTTCATTGATATGAAAAAGATTGTCCTCATTGCGGGCACCAATAGTTCGAATTCGATCAACAGAATTCTATTGAAATATGTCGCCAGTCAACTTAAAAACGCATCATTTAAAGAATTATTGATGACCGATTTTGAGTTGCCGCTATATGGCATCGATTATGAAAATCAAAACGGTATTCCCACTCTTGCTCATCATTTCAAATTAGAAATCAAAGCTTGTGATGGTATTCTCATTTCGTTGGCAGAACATAATGGTGCTTATACAGTGGCATTTAAAAATATTCTGGATTGGATTTCTAGAATAGAATCCGATGTTTGGTTGAACAAACCCATGTTGGCCATGGCCACCTCACCTGGAAAACGTGGAGCTATCGGAGTATTGGAAATGTTTTACAGTAGATATAGCTTAGTGAATGGAAATTTATTAGGAAAATTTTCTTTGCCCTATTTTTCAAAAAATTTTGATGAAGCTAAAAATTTATTGAACGAGCCTTACCATTCTGAATTAGGATTATTGATTGAAAGGTTTCAATTGGTGATTGGTACGTCGTAGAACAGCAACAAAAGATTTATAGAACAGATCAAAGAGATTGAATGAGCATCTATCATTATGGATTATCAATGAATGATTGTCATTTCTTTTTTGTTGTCAACACTGATGATATCTTTAAAATAATAGTGAAATAGTATAGCGGAATGATGAAGTTTCAGGAGGCATCATTTGAATAAATATAGAAGTTATCAATCAATGTTGTACTCATTTGCATTTTAAATTACTTTCTAGAGTTAGGACAAAATCTTTATATTTCATAGTTTATCTTCTTCGTTTAATGGGAATGAGATGAGAATCAAGTAACACACAATACAGTACACAAATGGGTGTTAGAACAGCAACATCCTGAATTGAACTTATCACTAACACCCTTTGGATGGGCATGATCTATTACAGAAAAAAGATACGGAAGTTATTTTCAAGGTGTGTCTTACCTCCACCAAATTTTTCAAACGGCAGAGCAAGTTATTGTGGATCATCTCAATCAACAACGAGACTTACAATAGAAGAACATGCATTATTTACTTGGTATTTCTGCGGATGGTGACCATGAAAACATGGACGAAATCGAATCGATTCAAGAACAAATTCAACGTTTGAAAATCACTTTCCAACAAGGGTTTGATCCTATCATATTAGCGAGCATTCCACTGGACCCATACTAGGATGGATCTGTTATCATTTGATTTTCATCGCTAACCTTGTTTAACTAATCGCTCCTTAAAGAGCCCAAATGTAATCTCCAGCCCTTTTCTATCTGAACTTTCTTCCTTTTTAAACTTCTTATAAGGCTCCAAAAGACCACTAACGAGCATCATTTTTTCGGTACGTGATTCCAAAGAGGAGACGATTGACGAGTTTTTGCTCGGTTGGATTTCAGGCCATATTCAACAATTTGAAAGCCTCTTTTTGAAGGAGTGTTAGGCCATCCATCATGATGACTTCTTTTTGTTCTTTTAGATGGCGATTTTGGGTTGGACCACTGAACAATTCAAACCAGAGAGTTCGTCCATCAAATCTTCAAAACGGCGTACCTAGCGTCCTTTTGATGGGGTCTCCCTTTTGAGCTCGCGGTGTGGGCTCCACCTGCGTGATGAGATCTTCTTGATCGACTCGCTTTTGTTTCAAATCCTCTTCGGCGAACAATAAAGAGGTCAGCTTTTGTTACAAATGATATCGCACATAATAGGATAGGATACATAACAACATCTGCGCCTCGACTCTGACTTTTTTGTGGTGATGGATAGGACGGATTGGCAAGGAAAGGGACTTCATGATTTGAAAGGCCATGCCGACAGTCGCTAAGCGTTTGTAGTTTCTGATCAATACGTTGGCTTTAGGTTCTTTTTTCAAACTCGAACGAATGGCCTACAATCCATCCAAGGCTTTGGCCTTTTGAAGATGGATTTCATTGAACTGATACGAAAAAGGTCCTTCACGGATCGCAAACACAAAATACGGGTTCATCCGATATTGGTTGACCACTCGCCCCACCCAAACCCTAATGGTGGCTTGGTCTTGGAGAGCTCTTTTTGGCTCCACAATGATATCGAACTTTTCTTTGGTTTTGACGATGGGAGCATCACGCTTCTCTCAGTGGTGTTGCGCTAGCTAGGGATTCCGGCATAAGATTAAGCGATCGTGGGGAAAATCTCGGTGCTTCACTTCCATGACATTCGTTTCATCAAACCAACGGTGGGGATGATCTTGTGTTAACAAAACCCGCTCGATATCCTTTTTGTTCATGCCCGTGATCCCATCCGACGGGCAACATCGCTTGATTTGCTTACTGAGAGTGGCTGTATCCGAGATATTGTCTGGAAAGACTTTGACCGAAATAGGACAACTCTGACTATCAGTCATCAACCCAATGATTATTGATTGTTTTTCTTATCCCGATGGTAGCTATCAGAGGCTATTCATTTTTGGTGCCTTCCACATAACTACTAGTCGTATCATAAAGCACCGATCCCCCTTCTCTAAGATGCTTTTGGGCTAAAGCACATTCAACCCGACTTTTCTGCTGAGCCAGCATATCCATGGCTTCATACAAATAGTCTTCATCCGCACACCGGAGCTCCAGCAGTTCATTGAGTATGGATCGATAGCTACGTTTGTCGATCATGCTGCTGCTGGCCAGTTTGCTGGATGGTTGGAGGATACAAGCCACGATCATCCCCAATACCAAGCGACGAAAACGCGTGTTTTTGGGAGCGATCAACGCTGGCAAACCTAATGGCTCCATCATGTCGAGAACCGCTACTACATGACCATGAACTTTGTTGCTGGGGATATCAAAGGCGTCTTCCAATTTTTTAGACACCCGGTCCCCTTTCAAAAAGGCATTGATGGCCTCAATGACATCTTGAGGCCATTTGATGATGTTTGTCAGCGTGATTTTGGTAGCGATCCCATGGATGCGCTTGAATTGACGAATGAGGTAAGGTCGGCTTGGACTTTCGATTGGGAATACGATCAACAAACACCGGACACAACATGTAACGAACATCGATCGTATGATACCGTATCCACAAGAAAAAGGGGTGTCTATTGAAAAGAGGAAAATGGAGGCAATCGGCTGTTTTTAACTCAAAAATCGAATAAGGGGGGGGTATAGATAAGGGATTTTTGTCATCTTGTCAAAAGCGAAAAAGCAGTGGGTGGGATATTTATTCTAATCTAGAGGATAAACTGATTTCAAAACGTATGAACAAAGAGTTTGAACAAATGAATTTTTTCAATAAAGGAGCTAATTCCTATCCAAGAGTTGAATTTTGGAGTGATGAAATAAAAAAAAGAAGTCGGTTTTCACTTGAGGTCTTGAAACAGAGGATCAGTTTAAATATGTTTTAGTAGGGCGAAACCAAGATCATGGTTCCCGCTGATTGGAGAGGAGCGAACGGCTTCAGCATGACGATTGGCACGATATTTGAAGCCTCCACATTATGATC
>JAPORT010000132.1 GCA_026710085.1 Flavobacteriaceae bacterium
GACCACCGCGGTCTGCTTTTGGTTCCATCCACGCAAACGAGCGGCCACAATGTCATCACACCGTCACTGGGTTCATCAATCGATATTGGCTTGGCATCACATGCCGGCATCAGCCACAAAAACAATGCGATGGAGTGGGGCATACCGTTTCCGTCAATGACCAATGGCCGGCTTTAAAGTCGCCACATCGGCCGTATTCCCAGCAAACAAATGATAGCCCAATGGCAACCCATCTTTGGTTTGTATGAAGGCCATGACCACTTGTGTTTTGGTCTGCCGACCATTTTTACTATAGCCCTTTTAACGGAGTCCAATCGCATCCAATGACGTGCTTTCTTCAGGGGGCTCCTCTTCTTGGGCCTCTTCCTTTGGAGCGTCTAGTGGTTGGATTTCTTCGAGACCATCCAACGGCAAACGGGGAGCTTCTTTTTCTTTCTTTGAGTCGGCGACTGACTCGAGAGGAAAATCGTCATCATCAAACTCTTGACAAAAATGAAAAGTCGTGGCATCAAAAAACACCACATCGAGTTTTCCTTGAATGAGTTTGATGCTTTCTTGCATCACGATGTTTTGAAGCTCCCCAATGCGCTTGGCCGTCAAAGCATCCATCATCCGGTCAAACCGATCTTCCGAAATCGGAGCGTCCTCTTCGGTGGTGAGGCAGGCCGCATGAAAGAGCTTGCTCGTACTAGGATGGGCAATCCGTCATAAAATCTCTTGACGAAACACGCGTGAAGGGCTGCTATCGGGACGATCAAAGACCTTTGAAAAACCCATTGGATCATACAACCCACCAAACACCTCATGCCATCCCATCCGCAATTGTTTGCGTACTTTTCATTGTAAGGCATCTTTGATGGGGATGGCTTTGGTCGGAGCGGGCTTGGGCAATCTGGCAGCCTAGAGTATCGTGTGGAAATAGAGGGAGGGGACGTTGGTTTTCCTCGAGCTTGAATCATTCATCATGGGCTTTGATTTTTAAAAGATCTCATCGAGGACCAAAAGGAGCCGACCCGACCGACTTGACCACGCGATACCGAGGTTTTCCTTGGTGGTTTCGATAGGATGGGACGATTTGGACGCGGACAGATGGACCATCTTTTCGCTGGGTCGTTTGGACATACATCATGGCACAAAGATCATCCCTTCAAACCAAAAAATCAAATAAAAGATACAAACGGTACGCTACAAATTAAATAGAAGAAACCATTCCTTGACTGGCTGGGAAATCTGTGGTGAAAAAAGGCTCGATTAGTGGGGAAGTCGAGATCTAATACTGACAACTTTGGGTAGACAGTGTCATGCTATCAGGAATTCGGGAAGTGGCTAAGGTAGCCAACATGTTTCGAAACCATTTCCAAGGGGTTTGTCATGCTTTGTGTTGTCCGCAATCCAATGCCAAAGCCGAACGATTAAATGGCAGGATCCAAGAAATCAAAGCCATTGGTCGAGGCTATCGAAGGTTTCAAAACCTTAGAGTTGCGGTCCTCTTTTTCTATAGTGATTTAAATCTTTAACCACAACTTTCGTGATAAAACCGAAAAAAGAAATAAATGGAAGGAGCAGAATAAATTATGCCCCAACAAAAATCAAATTTGTAAAAAAACGGAGTACAATACGCCAATGAATCAATCTCATGGCGACCATATAAAACCTTATTCAAAAAGAGGTCGAACGATTCCATCAAACCTGCAGATTCTATGTGCTGAATCCAACAGGAGATTATCAAATAATTAACTTTAATTCATCTTTTCTAACTTTGCGAATCGAACTAAGAGTTATGAAGTCACTTAAAATAAAAAATTCAAAATTTTTTCCGAAATGAAACCCAAACCGCCCAAAATCAAACCCTACGACTACCAACCCAACAAAGCGGAATTGGAAGAGGATGTCCGTATTGATGCCACGCCTGAAGAGCTGCTCAGAAGGGCTTTCCGTCCCATGCCGAGATTTAAAAAATAGAGTCCCATCCATCGTGCCTGATGATACGATGAGGCTGAAAAATCGGATGGCTTTTGTTACTTAAAGTATACAAGCCCCCTTAAATTTATTTGATAAAAAGTTTTTATGAAACTGTGGAAAATTAGGGTTCATCAAATTCTAAATGAAGCCGATACTAGACCTGGTTTGATTTATGAATACATCTTGTTTGGATTCATTTGGCTCGTTGTTACCTCTGTTGCATTAGAAAGTGTCCGGACTATAGAAGAACATTATGGCTTACTTCTATTTATTATTCAGTTAATCGTTCTGGCATGCTTTATAACAGAGTATTTTCTGAGAATCATCATACCTAATCAACCCCTCAAATATATTTTTAGTTTTTATGGCATCCTTGATTTATTGGCTATTCTAGCATTGAGTTCAGTATTCTTTGAATATAAACTCCATTTTTTGGTAGTCGTTCGAATTCTTCGCTTTTTAAGGGTGTTTAAAGTATTGAAATTTAGACAGTTGAGAGAAGAATCCAATGCCTTGCTCAATGCGCTAAAACAAAGTGGAAACAAAATCTTAATCTTTGTTTTTTCTTTTGTTCTTTTATGTACTTGCTTTGGCACCATCATGTATTTGATTGAGCCAGAAGAAAGTGGATTTACTTCCATTCCCAAAGGTATTTATTGGTGTATTGTAACGCTTACCACCGTTGGATACGGTGATATTACTCCCTTAACTGTAGCGGGGAAAACCATTGCATCTTTTATCATGGTGATTGGTTATGGTGTGATTGCTGTTTCCGCATTAATTGTGACATCAGAAGCTAATAAACACTTATCGGAAGAAGAAAAAGTATCAAACACGCAAACTTGTTCTCACTGTCTTGAGTCCGATCATAAAGATGGGGCCCTCTATTGCCATGCATGTGGGAATAGTCTTAAGGATGTTTGAATTCAAAAAACCAACCATATTTTTTGTAACGGGCCCGACTGCTATTGGCAAAACTTCTTTTAGTCTCCAGCTAGCACAAGCCTTGAAAACACAGATTATTTCCTGTGACTCTCGACAATTTTATAAAGAAATGACCATCGGTACTGCTGTACCAACCAAAAAACAACTAAATGAGATCCCGCATCACTTCATTCAACATAAAAGCATCCGTGATACGTACACTCCTGGAGATTACCAAAAAGAGGTTCTTGAATTTTTAGAAGATTATTTTCAATCTCATCATGTCGTCATTTTGGTCGGTGGACCAAGTTTATATGCCTATGGTCTATTATATGGATTACATCCATTTCCCAAAATTTCACCGCACATTCGTTTTCAACTTCGTCATAACTATGAGCAAAAAGGAATTCAATTTCTTCAGCATGAATTGAGAAAAAAAGATTTAGCGTATTTTCAAACAGTCGATCAAAACAATCCGAGAAGACTTTTAAGAGCATTGGAACTTATGGAACAAACAGGTTGTCAATATTCCCAACTTATCAAAAAAGACAAACCATCAAGAACTTTTGAATCCTATGTTATTCAACTTGAAATGTCAAAAACAAATCTCTACCATAACATCAATCAACGAGTCAACAAAATGATGCAAAAAGGATTATTAGATGAAGTCAAGTCTCTTAGGACTTACCAAAAAAAGCCTCTTTTAAATACCATTGGATACAAAGAATTATTTGGCTATTTCGATGGATACATGACTTTAAACGGCGCTATTTCTGAAATAAAAAAAAACTCAAGAAGATTTGCTAAAAGACAAATCACGTTTTCCAAAAAATTTATTAATCCCTGGATAATCCATCCTCCTTATCATTTAAATGACGTATTAAATCAAATTCAAAAAATCTGTATATGAAAAATCTCTATGCCAAAATAATATCATCTTGTTTCTTGTTTTTGATGTTGATGGCATGCTCTGAAGAATCAACTCTTGAGGAAACACCCATTATCGAGCAAGATTCAGTTTCCACTCCAATGGTTACTGAAAAACCAGTCCCCACTCCAATGGTGATTGAAAAACCAAAGCCAACTTTTGAAATTGTTCAATCAGCAAAAGAAAGCGATATCGTCCCAACATTATTACTCAACATCTTAGGGACATTTATTCAAAATATTGAGGTTCCTGAAGCGGTATATAATGTTCGACCTATTAATATCACATACACGACCAAAGAACCTTGGACTGGTCAAGAGATCAAAGCTTCAGGAGCCATATTGATCCCCACAGAAATTGATTTTAATCCAGCAATCATCAGCCTTCACCATGCAACCATTGATACCGATCTAGGAACCCCTTCCCAACAAGTGGTAGGAGTCAATGAAATTACATTAGCTAAATACTATGCTTCATTGGGATATATTGTGAGTTTTCCGGACTATATTGGTTATGGTTCTTCAAGTGAAATCAATCATCCCTATGAAGATTTAGCTTCTCTGGGAAGTACATCACATGATATGCTAAAAGCTACTAAAGAATATTTGGAGGTTCAAGAAATCAAGCATTCCAAAGAATTATTTCTAGTCGGATACTCAGAAGGGGCTACAGCAACTATTGCACACGCTGAATTAGCTCAAAAAAATAATGATTTCGAGCTTCTTGGTTCATTTGCTGGCGGTGGGTCGTTCGACAAACTTGAATTTATAAAACTTCTATCGGTAAAAGATGAAGTGATTGAAAGTGTTCCCAATTATATTTGGGCTTTGAACACTCTGAATCAATTAAACCAAGATTTAAATCGTTCTTGGTCTTTTTATCTCAATGAACCTAATGATCAAAAACTAGATGCATATGGTCCTATCAATGGTCTTATTCCAAATGATCTCATCGAACTTAATCCAAAGAAACTCTTTAAAAATTCATTTATTGAAGCTATTCTATCAGGAGAGGATAACGAATTCATTACCGCATTAAATGACAATAGCATCGAATCCTTAAATCTGAATTCGCCCATCTCATTATTTTACATTCCTCAAGATGAAGTGACCTTTTCCGATATTCTTTCAAAAAAGACTCATCAATATTTATTGGATCAGCAGATTCAAAGTGAATTGATTGAAATAAAAGGTGAAAATCATACCGATGGTGCCATTGATTTCTTTTTCCGAAGCTATCAGAAAATAGAAAAAATCATGGAATCTCGCTCATCAAATCAAGAATAAATGGGTCATCGATTTATTGGAAATAAGAAATTAGAAATTGATCCATCTTTTCTTGAATTCGTCCATTAACATCTTGAGTCGAAGAAGGTACGAATTTTTGACTTGTTAGTGTATGATACAGTTGGATATATCGTTCCGATAACTGGTTTTGCACATTGAAATCAATGGAGGGTATGGTTTGATGCTCATCTCCTCGATAACCTTTGGAAATGAGCCACTGACGAAAAAATTCTTTAGATAGATGCTTGACTTGACTGGGAATTTTGTTTTTATTCTCTAGACTATGTGCATAAGTATATCGAGATGAATCAGCTGTATGAACTTCGTCTATTAAAACAATGTCACCCGTTTGCATTTTTCCAAATTCATACTTAGTATCCATCAAAATCAATCCATTTTCTAGAGCCATTTGGGAGCCAAATTCAAATAGCTTGTATGTGTATTTCTCCATCAGTTCATAATCCGAAAGACTTACGATTCCATTTTCAATGATTTCATTTTTGGATATATCCACATCATGACCCTGTTTTGCCTTTGTAGTCGGCGTGATGATGGGTTTTTCAAATGCATCATATAAAACTAAGCCATCGGGTAATTCAACCCCACAGATGTCTCGTTTTCCACTCTGATATAAGCGATAGACGTGACCTATGAGGTTGTTTCTAATGACCATTTCTACTTCAATGGGTTGGCAATAGTGTCCAATACTTACATTGGGGTCTGGACTCACGAGGAACCAGTTAGGGACTATTTTTTTTGACTTTTGAAGCATGTGAACTGATAATTGATTCAATACTTGTCCTTTAAATGGTATCCCCACATCCATGACCCGATCAAAAGCAGATACTCGATCTGTTGCAATCATAATCAATAAATCATTTTCCAAATGATAAAGATCTCTGACCTTACCTCGATAGATTTTTTTAATTCTATCGAGTTGTAAGTGACTTTTTAATAGAGCTTGTTGATTGTCCAATTTTATCAATAACAAGAAACATTATGATGAAGATTCGCCATTTTTTTGGGAATCTGATTTTTGATAAGCCTTAATGATTTTTTTAACGAGATGATGTCTGATCACATCGGCTTCATTGAATCGAACTGTGGCTATATCTTTAGTATTCTGAAACAAATCAATGGCATCTAATAGTCCAGAATCCGCCTTTTTTGAGATATCAATTTGTCCCAAGTCTCCTGTAACTATAAACTTTGATCCCTTGCCCATTCGAGTTAAAAACATTTTCATTTGCTTTTGAGTGGTATTTTGAGCTTCATCGAGGATCACGAAGGCTTCTTCTAATGTTCTACCTCTCATGAATGCTATCGGAGCTATTTGTATGATTTTCTTTTCAATATATTGAACCAATTTGACATGAGGTATCATCACTTGCAAAGCATCATAAAGGGGCTGCATGTAAGGATCGAGTTTTTCTTTAATATCTCCTGGCAAAAATCCTAAGTGCTCCCCAGCCTCTACAGCTGGTCTTGTCAAAATAATGCGCTTTACTCGATATGTTTTAAGGGCTTCAACAGCAAGTGCTAAACTGAGATAGGTTTTTCCTGTACCAGCCGGTCCAATAACAAAAACCAAATCATTTTCTAATACTTTTTCGACTAGTTTTTTTTGGTTTGATGTTTTGGGACTAATGACTTTTCCTCCAAGTCCATGAACAATAACGTCCGTTTCTAATTTCTTATACGGTTTTAAATCAGCATGATTGGAATTTCGATTGCATATCTGTTCAATCGTATCAAATCCAAAAGAGTTATGCTTTTGGATGTATGCGAACATTAATT
The DNA here is from genome assembly GCA_026710085.1 of Flavobacteriaceae bacterium. Classification (GTDB taxonomy): domain Bacteria; phylum Bacteroidota; class Bacteroidia; order Flavobacteriales; family Flavobacteriaceae; genus Bin25. The sequence continues at coordinate 6,898 of JAPORT010000132.1, forward strand.
CTATCTTATTTTTAAAAAGGTTGATTTTTTGATCTGGACCATAAACTCTAATGGCATTTCCCCTAGCTACCAATTTCAAATGAGGAAAAAAAGAACTAATCCGATTGATGTACGCATTTTGATGGCCATAAAAATCAAGTGGATTGATATCCTTTAACTGAATCGTGGCTGAATTTTCTTCCATAAAGTTTGTGTAAAATTAATCAGAATGAATGGGATCCATCATTTCAATCGTTGTTTTATAGTTTTGTTTCATTCATGAATGTCATTACATTAATCACAGATTTTGGAACCAAAAACTACTGGTTATCAGCGATTAAGACTAAACTAGTTCATGCTTTACCTGAAGTGTCTGTGATCGATATTTCTCATGAGATAAGTCCTTATAATTATTTAGAATGTGCGTATATTTTGAAAAGTGCTATTCCTTTTCACGCTCCCCATACGATTCATATCATTGGGTTTGAAACGACTCCTAAGAGAAATGCTCCAATTTTAATTGTCCAATTCAAAAAACAATTTTTTATTACTGCCGATAATGGATTAATGGGATTGATTACAACAAAAGAGTCTATTGAACAAATCGTATCTGTTTCGGAACGATTCATACAACGAACCTCCTTTATGACTCTTGATACTTTAGTAGAAATAGGCATCGAATTGGTCAAGCAAAAAAGTATCAAAAGACTTGGGACGATTGTGAATCAGATTAATTTATTAAAACCAGATCAACCAATCATCGATTCATCACAATCTAAAATCAAAGGACATATCATTTTTATAGATCGATATGGTAATTTGGTGACCAACATCACTCAGTCAACTTTTCAATCTCTTTGGAATCATCAAAATTTTCGAATCAATGCTAGAGGTTTTGTTATTGATACAATTTATGATTCCTATGATGAATGTGCTCAAGTCAATGCAACAAAAAGTCCTTTAGGATCAAAATTTGCTATTTTCAATTCAAACAAACTTCTTGAGATTGGAATTTACAAGGGGGATCCTAATACGGCAGGAAGTGCCAATACATTGTATGGATTAAAATATAGAGATTCGATAACCATTGAATTTTTCAATTCTCCATAGTTGAAAGTCATTGTTCAAATAGCCCTTGCTGATCTTAAACTGGCACATCGTACCAAAATAGGTTATTTGGTGATTGGCGTTTTTTTAATCGTCTGTAGTTTATTGTTTTGGGTTGTTGAGAATCCATATAATATTCTTTCTACGGGAATTGGTGATTTAAGACCTTTTTTTGATTTGATTCCGTGGCTGCTAGCGTTATTGATACCAGCTATTGGCATGAAGAATTTCACTGATGAAATCCAAAATAGAACCATTGAAGTACTTTTTTCAAAACCAATATCAATGGTCCAGTTGGTTTTGGGTAAGTTTTTGGGATTGATGATTTTCATTGGTTTTTCCATAATTCCACTACTGATTTATTTTTTGACTCTTCAGGTTTTGATGATCTCAGAAGAGTCAATAGAATGGATAAGTCATATGAGTGCCCTATTGGGAATCTTTCTTACGGCGTTGGTTTTCACCTCAATCACTTTATGTGTTTCGATAATCTTCAACCATTCGGTTTTGGTTTTTATTATTAGTTTGATCATCTGCTGCTTTCAATATTATGCATGGTTTTATTTGGCCCAGTTTTCAAATAATGCCGAATGGTACCACGCATTAAATCGTTTTGGAATACTCCATTATTATAATGGATTGTCAAGAGGAATCTTGAATATTTCAGATATGGTTTATTATTTATTCAATATCTTATTCTTCTTGCATTTATCAGCTCTCTTTCTCGAGCGTATCAAATTTCAGAAGTGAATCGATTAACACATGTCCTTTGGATTTTGTCCTTGTGTACTTTGTTTCTTTTGGTTGCATTTAGTCTCATAGATTATCGATTTGATCTAACCACTGACAAGCGTTATAGTCTTTCCAAATCAACCATTGAATTAATTGAAAAGGTAGAGCATCCCCTGACTATTGATGTTCTTCTATCTGGAAAACTACCCTCTTCTTTCTTAAGACTTCGATCAGAACTGAATCAGTTGCTTGAATTAATACAAGAAAAAAACAACCTTATTTCAATCAATGTTATTGAACCAAAATGGCTGGAAAACAGTCAAAATGCAAACTTGATTTTTCAAAATTTAGGCATTCAACCTTATTTTGTTTTCGAACAAAAAAGAAACATCACCAATCAGATCACGGTCTATCCTTGGTTGGTTATTCATCATGAAACTTCTTCAATTCCCATCTATTTATTGGCAGATGGAAAATCATTAACCCAACAAGATCTTGTCATCCAATCGATTGAATTATTAGAACAAACCTTAGTGGAGGGAATTTACCAGGCTTCCACTAAAAACAAAAAGAATATTGCTGTTTTAAAGTCTCATGATACAAGCAATGATTTGTATTTGACCGATTGGTTGTTGTCTTTAAAAAACTACTATAATATCGCTTCTTTTGATTTTAAAGCTGAAGACGTTACCCTGGAGAAAACCTTTGAAAATCTCAAGCGATTTGAACTTTTAATCATTTCAAATCCAAAACAAGAATTTACCGTTGAGGAAAAATTCATTTTAGATCAGTTTACTTGTCAAGGGGGGCGAATCATTTGGTTAATTAATCCATTGGATACCAATCTCCAAAATCTTTACCAGAACGAAAATGGGTACATTCCAAAAATCAAACAATTAGCTTTAGATGATTTATTTTTTAAGTCTCAATTTCGCATACAAAGTCAATTTGTTGGTGATATGTATGCGGCACCCATTATTCTGGCTTCTGACATGAATGAATCTAGTCAATATACCCCATTTATCTATCCCTATTTTCCGATTATAACCCCTAATAAAAATCATCCTATTTCAATTCGAATCAATGATGTTTGGCAACGATTCAGTAGTCCCATCGATACATTGAAAGGAAAGCTAAAAAAAACAGTTTTGTTGGCCTCCTCAGCATATTCAAAACTTTCAGGATATCCGATCATACTTGATTTGAAAACGGCCAGTCAAACTCCTGAACTAGAATCTTTCAATCAAAAAAACATCATGACTGGAATTCTATTGGAAGGATCATTTGAATCTTTATATACAAATCGGATCCGACCTTTTGATATTGAAGTATTTCAAAATAATGGAAATTCCTCATGGCTCGTTATTTCCGACGGTCATTTTGGAGAAAACCAAATAGAAAAAAACCAACCTTTAGCCCTAGGCTATGACAAGTGGACTAATAATCTTTATAGTAATAAATCATTTTTGATCAATAGCGTTCATTATCTGGTTGGGCTCCATGAAATTTTATCTTTAGGTCAAAAAAAAATCAACCTTTTTCAGTTGGATTTAGCCAAAATAGAAAAGAATGAACGTTTGATTAAAGTTTTGATGGTTTTCGTTCCTTTGATTATTGTTGGGGTCTTTTGGGGATTATTTCAACTCTTAACAAAGCATCCAAAAAAGTTATGATTCATTATCTCATTTCGATTTATATTTGCGTCATTAGCATTGCATGGAATTTTTAGTCAATAGCCAAACCTTAGTCGATGAGTTGACCAATTTGATTGGTGTGGTTCACACTACCAACAGTTTACCTATTTTAAATAACGTACTGTTCGAATTAGATAATAATCGACTCCAATTAACCACATCCGATCTTGAAACAACTTTATCGTCCGTCATTCAAGTAGAATCGAAAGAAAAAGCTGTTTTTTGCTTACCAGCTAGAATGTTATATGACGCTCTTAAAACTTTTCATCCACAACCCCTCACCTTTTCAAAAAATGACAAACAAATCACTTTTGTTTCAAAAAAAGGAAGATTTCAATTAGTTAGTGCTCCTGGTTATGATTATCCCAAGCCACTTGAAATCCCAAAGCCCGAATCGATCAAAATACCAGTTGATCTGTTAAACAAGGGATTACACAATACTCTTTTTGCAGTGGGGCCACCTGAACTCAGAAAAGTTTTAACTGGGGTTTTTTTTCATTTTGATCGTGATCGCACTAATCTAGTTTCAACCGATGGACATAAGTTGGTATGCTTTGGTCTCAATTCAGTCACTCACCAAGAATCTGTCGAATTTATTGTTCCTAAAAGAACGCTGAGTCTACTAAAAAACATCTTAATGGTTAGTGAAGGGGAAGTAAACATTGAGTATAATAAAACCAACGTTCGGTTTTCTGTTGATTCTTCAGTCGTGACTTGTAAGTTAATCGATGGTAAATTTCCTAATTATAAAAACGTATTTCCACCTGAAAGTGATTTACCCAATGTTTTAACTATTGATCGACTTTTATTTAAAAGTTTAATCGATCGGAGTGTCCACTTTGCCTCAAGAACAGGATCTGAAGTTAGTTTAAAACTTGAAGGATCGAGTATGGTTATCAATGCAAAAAATACAGATTACAATCATTCGTCAGTTGAATCAATCAATTGTGATTACAATGGAGATGATTTGGATATAACCTTTAATGCTCGTTTTTTATCTGAAATGTTAAAAACATTAGATACCCAATTTGTCCAATTAAAAATGGGGTTACCAACATCTATCAGTATCTTGATTCCATTTATCGAGGAGGATAAGCAACAACAAGATCACCAAATAGAAATGTTGATCATGCCAACGAGATAAAGATTCCAATCTTCCATCTAAGTTCCTTTGAACTACTTTTGAGTTCAAGTCACCGTTTGTAACAAGACTCTTGAACCTTACCAATTTCAACTTGCTAATGCGACATGAAATTATTTCGGAGTTATGTTTTTAGGGGAATTGTTTCCTCCCATTCTTCTTTTCGTTTCAAACAAGTCAGTATCAGAAATAGTTATATATCATCCTTATTATCAAACATTTGAATGTCTCGAGGTGACCAATCATGATTTGTTTAAAATCCATGGTTTTATTTCTTTTGACATGAGAAAAAAGAAAAAACTTCCGAAAGTTACCCTCAAGGAATGTGGCTCAATAAGAGTGAAATAGGTGGCTCAATTACATTGAAATACACATTTCAGAATGACCCTATAAAATACTAATTGCTTTATGAGATAGACAATCAGATTGGCTATATCCTGATACGTGTGGATAAAGAACGAAACCCCCACTACGGGACTGCATCGCATTCCTAATATTTTTAAAACTTGGAAACTTCTCGCTATGTTGATGACTTCTTGTATTTTTCAATTGATTCGTTTGGCTCTCACACTCGATGGTTCCAAAAACAACGCACTCATCACACCTCTGAGAGGTTTCTGAAGAGGATAGAGCCCCTTAGCGACTTTTTGGATGTCTTCTTCGACAACACTCTGTATGAGGAAATCGTCTGTGAACGGTATGTTATTGACAGACCACCTATCCACATCGTCATGGACTATACTTGAGATCGATGCTCTTTAGGGAATCACTTGCTCAATGAAGTTATATGCGGTTGGTTCCGTAGTCTTTCCTTGAGCTCTTGCCCGATACCCCTTCGGGCATTACTGAGAATGCTAGCCTGCGGTTGTCCTTTGGTGAAATACTTTTCATCAATACGCCAATGATTGGGAGTTGGTTGGGTTCGTCACAGCATTCCGCGATCGACGCTTCGTTGGCCAATACGCCAAATCATGTTGGAGCCACAATAAAAAAATGGCTATTTGTTTTTACTCCCTTGAAGATGCTCGATGACCCAAATTTCAAATTGGAATGTCTACCGAGGGAAAGTCTTGGCCTAAGGCACACTTCTAGCGATGTGATCCCTGAAACGATTGGCACAAGGGAATTCACACAATGGACCAACGTTTGGTGTTCTCAGTGACGTCATTAACGGGACTTGCGATCATCATAAAGCCCACCCCTTTAACCGTTTTGGGAGAAGTAAAATCTGTGCCTGAATAAGAAACATCAATGGGGATAATCCCTTTTTTCTAATCAAATTGGGTGCATCAATCATCCCATCAGAACCTAAGCCAACCGATGGATGTGTCGATTCTAAAAATCCTTGATTCATTTGCATGAATAGTTAAAACAATAAACTATTCATACGAAATCACCGTCCAAAAAAGTGTCAAGATGAGTGTCCCTCAATAACAAAATCCACACATATCGTGGTAGAACAACCTTATTCAAAGGGCATTTTTTACCTTTGGCTTCATTTTATGAATTCAAAACATCATCCATTCACAATTGAGCGAAGTTCAGCCAAATATTTTCATGGACGAGAAGAAGAACTTAATTTATTTGAAGGCTTATTACATGAAACAGTCTATAAAAGAATAGGATGTAGTTTATTGATTCAAGGTCCACCCGGTGTTGGTAAATCAGTATTGTTGGATCAATGCAAACAAAGGGCTAAAAAAAAACAACTGGCATATTGTCAACCTCACAAATGAGTCTTTTTATAATGAACGAGAATTTTTTCGTCAGATTACAGAGAAAAAAGATATTCAAAATATTGAAAAAAGCGTCGGCTTGGATCTAAAAGTGCTTAAAATGAATATTGCATCTAAGTTAGAAGGCGAGACAAATTATATCCATTAAGAAATTATTTGTGCAAAACCAACCCTACTTGTTTTGGATGAAGCTCAAACATTAGGTATTGAAGGAGGACTTTCAACACAACATAAATCAAAAGTGATTAGTTTTTTAAATCGGTATCATAATCTTGAATCAGACCAAGGATTTATTTTATTATTCGGAGGATTGGGCATGACCAAAGAGGTTCTTCGAAATTTTGGTGTTTCTCGGTTCAACTCGGGTTGCGTTCGGAGTTTGGAACGAATTAATGCAAAGGCAGAGAAACCGATTATTCAAGATTGGATTATCAAAGAATTTAAAGCACGAGGTGATGCATCTCATTGGATTGCCCAGATTACAAAACGAACTTATGGTTGGCCGCGGCATATTATTTCCTATTGTAATGTAATTTGTCAAGAATTACAAAATGTTAATCAATTAACTGATGAACGATTAAATCATGTTTTAAATCAAGGAGACTCTTTAAAATACCGATATTATAAACAACGATGCGATGGGATAAGTCATCGCCATCGACATATTATTGGAAAAACTATTGAACGATTGCCACAATAATTTGATGAAGAAGATATTATCAATTGTTTTAATCGTCATACTCATTCTGAAATGTCTGAAAAATTATTCGAAACTTGTTTTTCAAGAGGGCTTTTTCATATGGATGAAGATGGCTTTTATTCGGTGTCTATCCCATCTCTTAGAACTTGGATAATTCAAACATATCCATAGCATTTAGTAACTAGTCAAAGGGTTTGAAATGATTCATAACGCTTACCATAGACAAAAACAAAATGATAAAAACAAATTGTCAAATAAAAAAGAAAGGATTTTTGACACAATCCTCTATTTTAGCGAAAAGTCAAAATTTTAATGCAAAGGGCTCTCAAAATTAATTCGTTGTTCGGATACGATTGTGAGTTAAATTTTAAATACTATCAATTGAGTAATCAATGCTGGATAACTTTCCGAAAATTGGTATTTTAGGAGGAGGGCAACTAGGCAAAATGCTTTTATCAGAAGCTCACCAATGGTCCTTGCCAGTAACAGTGATGGATTCTGATGTCAATGCTGTTTGTAAGCAAGTATGTCATGATTTTGTCCATGGTGATTTATTGAATTACCATGATGTCATGAACTTTGGTTCCAAAGTTGATGTTGTTACCATAGAAATTGAAAAAGTGAATTTAGAGGCATTAAAAAAATTAGAACAAAATGGCAAAACAGTCATCCCACAACCCTCTGTTCTAGAAATCATTCAAAATAAAGTCAAGCAAAAACAGTTTTACAAAAAACACCAAATAGCAACTTCTCGTTTTCAGTCTTTTGATTCATTAGAAAGTTTAAAATCCGCAATCTTAAACAATGAAATGGAACTTCCATTGATATGGAAAGCCGCTCGGTTTGGATATGATGGATATGGGGTCAAAAAAATTGATTCTCTTGCTGGACTAGATTCATTGGATGATAACGAATGTTTAACCGAAGAACTTGTCGATTTATCGAAAGAACTATCGGTAATTGTTTGTCGAACACCCTCAGGAGATACTTCATGTTTTCCAGTTGTTGAGATGGAATTTAACTCCTTATCAAATCAAGTAGAATATATTTTATGCCCTGCTCGAGTTTCAAAAACAATTGAAAATCAAGCAATTCAGCTTGCATTAAAAGTTTCTGAATCATTCCAACATTATGGATTACTAGCTATTGAGCTTTTTCTCGATAAAAATCAAAATCTAATGGTTAATGAAGTAGCTCCTCGTCCTCACAATAGCGGACACTGGTCAATTGAAGGAGCATACAGTTCCCAATACCAACAACATTTGAGCGCCTTATTGGATCTGCCGCTAAAGAATACCTCGATAAAATCACCTTCGGTGATGGTGAACTTAGTGGGAAAAGAAGGTTATTCAGGGCCTGTTGTTTATGAGAATCTTGAACGAGTTCATACTATTTCCAATGCCTATCTTCACCTGTATGGAAAAGAAATGACGAGACCCAACAGAAAAATGGGACACATCACCATCCTTAATCAGGAATTGAATGCAGCATACCATCAAGCTCAAAAACTGAAACAACAAATACAAATCATTTCAAACTAATATGTCCAAAATAGGAATTATCATGGGGAGTCAATCAGATCTTCCCATCATGCAGAAAGCAATGGATATCATCCAAAAATTTGATATTTCTTATCAAGTCAATATCGTGTCAGCACACCGAACCCCTCATCGGATGGTTCAGTATGCTGAAATGGCCGTTGCTAGTGGATTTCAAGTCATTATTGCTGGCGCTGGAGGTGCGGCACACTTGCCAGGCATGATTGCTTCACTGACGACTCTACCCGTGATTGGAATACCTATCAAATCAAGAAATTCAATCGATGGATGGGATTCTGTTTTATCTATTTTACAAATGCCAGCAGGGGTTCCTGTCGCAACCGTTGCTTTAGATGGAGGTGAAAATGCAGGGTTACTTGCCATACAAATCATCGGTAGTCATGATATTGAAATCGGAAAGAAGCTATGTGACTATAGAGAAGAATTGAAAAATAAAATCATCCAATCAGATAAAAATCTGAGTTGATGGATAATCCCTTTTTCCAAGAATTTTCCACTCAAAGAAAATCAATCCCTTTTTCCGAACTACAAGCCCACCATTTTTTACCTGCCATTGAATTCTATATCCAAAAAGCAGAAGAAACAATAAAGACGATCACAAACTCCAAAAAGCCTCCAACCTTTGAAAATACGATACTCCCTTTTGAAAACCTGGAGCCTCGCTTGAATGATGTTGTGCTGACTCTAATGAATTTAAATCAGGCCCATACAACAAAGGAATTACAACAGGTGGTCATGGAAGCGTCTCCCCTACTAACCCATTTTAAAAATAATTTGCTTTTTAATGCAAAACTTTACCAACGTGTTCATCACGTATTTAAAAACAATGAAGCTTCCACTTTAAATTCAGTTCAACAGCGATTGATTGAAAAACAGTACAAGGCCTTCATTAGAAATGGTATTCATTTAAGTACTAAAAAACAAAAACAATTGAGAGAAATCGATTCTCAGCTAGCTCAATTAAGTATTCAATTTGGCAAAAATGTATTGGCAGATACACAAGCGTTTCAACTACACATCACAGATCATGCGTTACTTGACGGGCTTCCTAAACAAATACTTGAAATAGCCGCTCTAAATGCTAAAAACCAGAAAAAAGAAGGATGGATTTTGACTCTAGACCAACCCATTTACATAGCAGTTCAAAAGTTTTGTCATCGTCGAGACATTAGAAAACAATTAGCAATCGGTTTTCGGCAAATTGGTTTTCAGAAAAATGAAAACAATAATATTTCAATCGTCATCCAATTAATCAAATTAAGAAAACAAAAAGCTTCCCTTTTGGGTTATGCCTCCTTTGCCGAATACGTGTTGGAAGAACGAATGGCTCATTCATTAGAAAAAGTTTCAAATTTTTTAGATGAATTATACAATAAAACCCATAAACATGGTCTCAATGAATGGCAACAACTCTGCAACTATGCGAACGAAAAGTTTGGTATTGAAAACATTCAAAAATGGGATGTCGCTTATCTTTCAGAAGCCTTAAAAAAACAATGGTTCGGAATTGATGATAATGTATTAAAAGCTTTCTTTCCTTTGGAAAAAGTCATTTCCGGCCTTTTTGAAATAACCCATAAACTCTATGATCTCAAGTTCTATCAATCAAAATCCTACCAAACATATCATTCAGAAGTTGAAGTTTATGAAGTTGTTGATTCCCAAGAACATTTTAAAGCTCTTTTATACTTAGATCTTTATCCAAGAGAAGGAAAGCGTGCAGGAGCATGGATGACTAACTATAAAGAACAAAGTCAATTACAACGACCTCATGTCTCGCTTGTTTGTAACTTTCCAAAACCAACATCAAGTAGTCCCTCTCTTTTGAGTTTTATGGATGTCCGAACCTTGTTTCATGAATTTGGGCATGCTCTTCATAGCATGCTTTCAGAAGTATCCTACAGAAGTTTAGGGGGAACCAATGTCCTTTGGGATTTTGTTGAGTTGCCTTCTCAAATTATGGAAAATTGGTGTTATCAAGCTCCAACTTTGAAGCTTTTTGCGAGACATTACCAAACTAATGAAGTCATTCCTATGGAGTATGTCGAGAAAATCAAAAAAGCAAACAATTTTCAGTCTGGATTACAAACATTAAGACAACTAGGATTAGGAATGTTAGACTTATCATTTCACCATCAAAATGCTGACAACATAGTTGATATCAAACAACATGAAACGACGGTATTGAAAGCTACCGAGTTCACGCCTGATGTCTCATCGACTTGCTTATCGACATCATTTGCTCATATCTTTCAAGGAGGTTATGCTGCTGGTTATTATGGATATAAATGGGCAGAAGTTTTAGATGCCGATGCTTTTGAATGCTTTTTGGATCAAGGAATATTCAATAAATCTCTTGCTCAAAAATTTAAGAGTTCCATTTTATCACAAGGAGACTCAGAACATCCTATGGCATTATTTAAAAAATTTAGAGGTCGGGAACCCAAATTATCAGCTTTAATTCGTCGAATGGGTTTTGAAAATCATTGAGTGTTATTTGCTAAAATCCGTCTCATCCAAATGAAATGGTAAGAAGGCTTGACAAATAACTTAATCTAAATATCGAAGTAATGACAAAGCCCCATTGTTATTGGTGACTAGGACGTGCGGTTGATTATTGATTTCTATGATACCACTGTCACGATGATCACTATTGAGGCTTACACCACTAGTCAAGCCTGGAATTGGAGAAAAATTTCCATATCCATCACCAATCAGTAAAATTCCACGGCCAGCATCGTACCTGATGGTTTCAACTTCTGTTGGGTAATGATTCCCAAAAGCGAGAATATCAATATGACCATCGCCATTAAAATCCCTAGCTATGGATGATTTTATAGGCGAAATTTGAGCCATCGCTGGAAGTTCTATAACAGAAAAACCATCCTCTCGATGATTTAATAAAACGATGCTGCTAAACAATGTGATTTTTTTTTTCAATAGATTTTGAGATGTGATATCGGGTAAAATTTCTCTCAATGTGGATGAAGCGTACGAATGATAGTCTTTAAACTTTTCATTAATCCATGGTAATTGATGACTCATACATTCTTTTCCTCGAATGGGAAGATAAATTCCATCCTGAGACTGAGAAAGAATGACATCATTGGATCCGTTTGAATCAACATCTCCTGAATAGACAACAAAAGGATCTTCAGCAGAAGCTTTAAACTTTGTGTTCTCTCCTAAATTGCCAACAATCAAATCAACATCACCATCGGCATCAACATCAGCTATTGATAAAGACCACCATTTTCCATACAAATGACTGAGTACAGGAAACTTCTCTGATTTGATAAAGCGGCCATTGGTGTTTTCAAAAACAGTGATTGGCATCCACTCCCCAACCAAAATCAAATCCGAGTCGCCATCATCATCGATATCACAAAAATCAGCATCGCTGACCAAACCAATTTCTTTTAATTCAGGGGCTATTGTCTTTGTGTGTTCCTTAAAGTAGCCATTTTCATTCATCAATAGATAACTATCGGCAGGAAATGGATAGCGCCCATTAACCAGACGACCCCCGACAAACAAGTCCATGTCTCCATCAAGATCAATATCTTCAGGCCGAACTATTTGAGTATGCCCTATGATCTCTGGAATTCGATGATCTGCGGACACAAAAATTCCATCGCCATTATTGAGATAGAAATGATCGCGTTGAAAAGATGAATCGTTCATCAATTCATTGCTGCCACTAGTAACGTATAAATCCAAATCGCCATCATTATCTGCATCAAAAAAGGCACTGCCAGCATCCTCACTTGGTGCATTGTTCATCCATGGTTGCTCAAGCTCTCGACTAAATTTGCCAGAGTGTTGTAGGTATAATTGTCCTGATTGACCGGCAGCCCCGCCTACAAAAAAATCATCAAGGCCATCTGAATTGACATCGGCAACACTGATGAAAGGTCCGTTTTGCGATAATTTGTATGGTAACAGTATTTGCTCTTTAAAGTCATCGTATTCTTCTTCCTGATGAATAAAGTCTATTCCGTAATCGATTGGATTGATTTCTTCAAAAATCCTATCAGAGTTTTCATCGTTGTCCATCATTTCCGTTCTTTTTGATGCATTGAGATAATTCACCGTCAACCTTTTATTTACTTTGATGTTTTTCAACACCTGAAGGTTGCCATCTGGCCAACAAATCTGAATACTATCCACCATTCTATGGGACCCCAAACCAAAATGGACAACAGGTTCAACCGATGACAAATAACCTCTAGTGGGTATGTGTTCATAAACTTGTTGCTGTTTTTGATAAAACGCATTGATTCGAACACCATATCCCAATGGATTTTTCGGTGGGCCTTTAAAATCTAATTGGATATAGTTGCCGTTAGCCTGATTTTCATGTACAAAAGCAGAGCTATTCATATTGTTGGTCACCAAATCTAAATCTCCATCTTGATCTAAATCGCCATAGGCAGCACCTATTGAAAATGCTAGTTCATCCAAACCCCATGGTGTTGTGACTTCAGAAAATTTTAATGCCTGATCATTTCTGTACATATGGTTTCCAACCGGAACTGAAGGCGCTTTTAACGCTAGCTCTAGATAATTGGTTTCTCCATGACGGAGGGATTGGGTTACCTCGTCAACATAATCGTTATTTCTGATATCTCTCAATATGCCATTGGTAACATAAATATCTTTCCAGCCATCATTATCATAATCCATAATCAGTGGAGCCCAACTCCAATCGGTTTTTGAAATTCCAGCGAATTGGCCGATTTCTGAAAACGCACCGATCCCATTATTCAATTGTAGCGTATTAAACATATACTGGTAGTGTCCCCCAAATTTGACGGTGGCTTCAAATTCTTTAGGATTCATGGCCCCCATATTTGTTTTGGAACGGTAATGATCGGCAGCAGCCATATCCAATACCATCAAGTCAGTCCATCCATCATTGTTGATATCTCCTGCATCCGCCCCCATTCCAAATCTCGAGATATGATTAAACGTTTGATCGACTTGATTCGTGAATGTACCATCGCCATTGTTTTGATAGAAAAAATCAGGAGCATCATAATCGTTGGCTATGTAAAGATCCATGAACCCATCTCGATTGAAATCCGATACCGTCACCCCAAGACCATAGGCCAAGCGATCGACGCCCAATTCTTTTGAAACATCAACAAAAAAACCGCCTTCGTTTTTGTACAGTTTGTCCGTATAAAACTTAATTTTTAATGGTTCGATACCAAATCGATCGGTAATACGAGGATCGGGAGGTTGGTTCATTTGAAACATATCCAAATCATTATCATTATCCATATCAAAAAAAACGGCTTGAGAGGAACAACCAAAATTTTGAAGTCCATACTCTTTAGACGATTCTGTAAAAGTCAAATCACCATTGTTGATATACAACATGTTTTGACGATCTTTCAATTTTGCTGAAAGTCCCGATCGGCTCACATAAATATCTAAAAGCCCATCGGCATTGATATCCACCATCGTTACGCCCGTGGACCAGCCATTGATTTGATTTATGTTGGCCCTTTCACTGATATCTTCAAATAGAAAGTCTCCTTTATTCAGGTACAGTTTGTCATCCACTTGATTGCCAGCGAAAAATAAATCAGGTAAATCGTCGTTATTGATATCACCAATAGCCACTCCAGCTCCATTGTAGATCTGCATTTGAAAAAGGTGGTTGACGGAATCGTTTTCAATAATCTGATTATTGAAATCCACCCCTGTTTTCTCCCAGCCATGCCTGATAAACCCTGATTTCAATTCCTCTATATGGCGTAATTTATCGCTAGGACAAGCCACACAAATAATCCAGATTAACGATAATATCTGAAGTCGAAAAATCCTTGATTGATTAACCATTTTATGATGGACCGCTCAAAAGAAAGTTTTCCGATGAACCAAGAGGGAGCGATCTAATGCATAACACTAAAGTTTACTTTTCAAAATATCACCACTATTCTTATCAAAATCAAATCTTTGGATAAGAACTATAAAAGGAAGTACACGTCATTGTAACACCACATTGAACTATCTATTTACCCTTAGAAAAATAAAATATTGAATTAAAACCTATAGACATAGATTTCTGACAATACCGTATCCGGATTTTGAGCAAAATTCGAAAGGATTCTCAATCGAATGTATCTAGAATCCGAAGCCTCTTTTGGGATGTATATATCATACGGTGTTTTTTTACTCCTCCAGCTTGGGTCAATTTCTTCATCGACCAGTAGAGACCACCCTTTCGTTTTTGCTTCTTCTTCCCATCCTGCATCGTTGGATAGCAACGTGGTTTCGGCATCTTCTATATCATTGATACCCCAAATTTGCACACGGCTTGGATTTCTTTCTTGGCAACAACTCTGTCTTGGTGCCATGCGTAGTTTAGACAAATCATAAGTCCCTCCTAAATCCAAAGTGAAATGGTGAGGAAAGGCTTCATAGGAACCATTGGCCGTATGGTAATAATCCCCATTAGCAACCGTTTTGTTTAAAAGTTTTTCAATAGATCCTCCCCAAGCGGATCCAGGTTCGTCCGTTGGAAGAACCACGACTTTAATTTCATCTGACTCTAACAGAGTAATCGGTATGGGAGTGACCGTTATCTTTTTTGAAAGAGCGATTCCTAATTGATTGGAAACTTTAATGGATATTTCTTGTTCTCCTAAAGATAAACCTATGAGATCAAATGTGTCATTGATTTCTGTTGTAAACTCAGATTTTTGACTCGCCTCAGTGGTGGTTCCATCATCTGCAGTTAACGTATAATCGATCGATACTTGAATATTCAGAGCTGATTCATTGTGCCATTTCAAATTTATGCCTTCCGTAATGGGCGTGATTTCCACAGAATTTAAAATGGAAATCATTTCTTTTGGTAACTCCGTTGAGGCCCAATCGGACTCAAATTTATCGATGGATGATTCTTGACCATACTGATTCATCGGTAATGGAACATAGAACGACCTATATTCTACTTTCGCATCGAGCTTTTGATTTTCAAGAATCACTTGATCAGAGTCTTCATCAACATCCACAATCACTTCTTGGTTTTGGTTGTTGATGTATTTTACTTGAGAGCCTCTTTCAAATTCATCCGCATTGGTCCAAGTGATGGTGCCATCGGTTCCATCATGCACCATGCTTTGGATTCTTCTTGGAACTAAATTGGAGCGATAGCCTTCTCCAAAAGCACTGACAAGAGCCAAAACCTTAACGGATTCATTACCTTGTGCATCTCTCGTGTAGACGTTGAAGGTATGTAGTTTTTCTTGCAATCCATCGACGATGAGTTCGATGCTATCAATTTCTTCATTTGATTTTTGAAATGGAAACACTTTCGACTTATCATCCCATTCAACCACGAATTGAGAAACAGAAAAAGCATTGCGAACATAAGGTATCAGTTTGACCCGCTCTCTTCCAACAAAACTTCTGATTTCATGTGGTCTTGTTGTGTAAAGCCTTTCTCCCTCCAATAAATAACGTTCGTGGTTGTCGGTCGTTTTGACACAAGACAAAGCACACAAACCAATGAGGAAAACAAAAATAATATGATGAAAATTCATTGCCCTCATGTTAACTTGTTGATAATTCATAAACCTTCCCCCAAAAATCCAGTTCAATGATGTGGGTCGCATTATTACCACCCCACGACGTGTGAACCGCTATGCGCACATATCGAATCTTAATTAACTCGTCGATTTCAAATTCATCTCCATTGAGTATCGCTTGTCTGTCCTCATTGGAGAGTGTTCCCACCGGCAATCCTGATGGTTTAATGGATTCACAATCTCTTATTTTGATCCAATCATCTAGATTCCCATCGTTTCCGGGGAACGTGAGACTACCATACAGTGTGTAGGTTTTTGGATTAGCATGCCGGAAACCCCAATTTCCTCCTCTTTGGTAGACTCTAAATCGGCTCAATTCAACTTCAACGCCTAAATCGATAGTTAAAATAGAGGGTCTGGGTTTGTTGCCTTGAGTATGTGCCCAATCTTCAGCATTATAATTATCGTTGTACAATCTACTAAAACTGGATCCCCAAGCATCCCATGTATCATCATTGTCCAATGTAATTTGAACGAACTTTGATTTGTCCAACAGATCTTCCTGAAGAGGCGTTAAGGTTTGGTCAGAAGTAACTGGAAAGACTTCTACTGATTGATTTTCATATCGATCCTTAACAACTACTTTGAATTTTTGTGGTGTACTTTCTCGACCTCTCAGAGTGAACGATTGTTCAAGATTCTCGCTATACAAAACTTCAGCTACTTCTAGTTCTCCTTGTTCATTTTCAGCATAGATGTCAAGGACAATCGCCACTTCTGTTTCATTAAACCACTCGACGGCAACGCCGCCCCAAGTTGGCTGTATTGAAATGGTTTTTGCAACCTCTTCGACCACTGGAGTCAATGGTTCAGCCGTGAAACTGACAGGAATCGATCGGTTATTGGCTCGATCAACTGTGAAAATATCAATCGTTTTAGCTGAAGTATCACCAAAACCTCTGATGATGATTCTATTATTAAAAGCAGATGTTCTCACTTCTGCTTTTTGACCCTTATTATCCGTGTACTCCGCCACCACATACAACATATCTTTTCCTAGAGGAAGATCATAAGAAATATCAAAACCTCCATTAGCTCGGACAAATCTTAAGTTTTCTATAGGTGGTGGGGCTTGATCATCTGCTTTATAAATGACTCTCTCTTCTTCTTGGCAGCCTAATAGTAAGGCAATACTGAGCAAGAAGAGATAAGTATACTTAGTTTTAACATTTATCATTTTTACAAAAAATGAATTCTTTTTAGATTTTAATTGTATTAATGAATTTCTCATTTTAAATATGGATTTAAGGAACATTACCAGCCTGGATTTTGAACCAATGTAGGTGTATTGATAATCTCGCTGAGTGGAATCGGCCAGAGATAGTCTTTTTCTTCAAATCGAGAGAGTCTATCCGTAAGGAGGACTTTGACCTGATAATAATCTTCAGGAGCACTACTTTCTGCGGCAACATTCCAACCTCTGATCGGAATATTCATCATTTCTTTAGCTAACAACCAACGCCTCAAATCCCAAAAACGATGTCCTTCGAAAGCCAGTTCAATCAGTCTTTCTTGACGTATAATATCTCTCATACCGCTTTTGGTGGAGGGTTTATCGGGATTAACGGAGTGGTTATTCCAACTTTCAACCACACCGTTGAGCCCTGCTCTTTGACGAATGCGGTCAACATATTCATACACCTCATCATTTGGCGACTGCAAAGATTCATTGAGTGCTTCAGCGTACAATAAGTATAAATCGGACATGCGCATAATAGGAAATGGATAACGAGTGGCATTAAAACCTGTCCCTTCCGTATTGACCGTTGATTTGATGTTCACTAGTTTTTTTGGAAAGTTTCCCGAGAGTGAAAACGCCCATGCTTCTGACCTGCTTCCATATTCATTAAACCGTCCATTGAGATACCAAGCATCATCTGTATTTTCTCTCCCATTTCCAAACCACGCCCCCCGGTCAAAAGCAAAGTCCGCATAAAACCTCGGCTCTCGATCATAATGCAAATTCGGAGTCGATTCTCCAGGTTGTACAAAAAACTTATCCTCTTCGGTCGCTTGTCTCAAAGCATACCTAGAATCATATCCCCATTGCCGATCTTCTTGGATTGGCACTCCATTTTTAGTGTAAAATAGTTCAGCAATCCGGAGTGTTACGCCCCGATTCGATGCAACAGGATTTCGGAGATGAGGAAATAATTTCGGCATGGCTTCTCGCTGTATCTCGCGTCCAGAGCTAGCACCAACTGCCGAACCCCATATTAACTCTTCATTCCATTCGTCGGTAACTCGTCCCCTTAATCCGGCTTTAAGCAATGTAATTTCAGCTTGGGGTTGACGAGGTTTATAATTGTCCGTGTCATATAGTTTCAACCCTAGTAGCTCATTCATATCAATGGCCTCTTTACAAGCTTCTACCGCCTTATCCCATTTGGTAGAATCAAAGTTTTGATTGAAAAAAGGAGTCCCTTCGTGATTTAGAAAATCGACATAGATGGCATTTCCATTGAAAAGAGGACTCGCTGCGGTCACCAAAATTTTGGCTTTTATCGATGCAACAATGGGTTTAGATACACGACCGTATAGACTCGGATCAATCGTTTCTGGAAGGAGGGTGATGGCTTCATCCATTAGCGTGACTATGTAGTCAAAAGCGTCATCAACCAAATCTCTAAATGGAGCAATAACTTCTGTATCAGCTGACACGGGTAAATTTTCTCTATTAATAACAATAGGGCCATACATTTGTAAGAGAAGAAAGTGATAGTAGCCTTTCAAAAAAGTAACCTCACCAATCCATTGCTCTCGTTCAAATTCTTCAATATCACGAACTTCTTGTATATTTTCTAAAAAATCATTGCAAAGTCTGATGGCATCGTAGTATCCACTACTCCATCGATCAAAAAGTGGGTTTTGTGCACTTTGCAGTCCTCTTTGTATTCTCACCCCATCCTGATTATTGCGTACAGGCGGTTGTACAATTTCATCTCCCGACAAAATGGCTGGATCAGAAAGTCTAGAACCTGCATCAGGTAAAAACGAATAACATGTGGCTAAATATCGCTCCGCTGAAGATCGATTGTAAAATAAATCTTCGATGGTTGTTACATTATCAGGAACAACATCGAGATATTCTTCACAAGAAATGAGATAGAAAAAACCAATCAAGATCACTAGTTTATATTTTTTTTTCATGGCTAAAAAATTAAACATCTATATTAATACCTAGGTTGACGACCCTTTGGATAGGGTAGCCCAAACCGTTACCAGCTAACTCGGGATCCCACAATTTAAATTTGCTGAATGTCAGTAAATTGATGCCACTCAGATAAATTCTGAATCCTTCTAACTCCAATTTATTCACCAATTTTTCAGGCAAGTCGAATCCGATTTCTACACTTTTCAAGCGTATAAAAGAACCATCTTCCATAAACCAAGTATTACGCTGGGTATTGTTTTGAAGAAAGCTCTGATCGGCTCCTAGTCGAGGCCAACGGGCATATATATTTCTGTTTTGCTCACTCCAGTAATCGTCAGCCCAAACTTTTAATAGTTGATTTCTTGAAATGCCCGGCACATCTGGGTCATCAATAAATGGAGCCGACTGCTGTGAATTAATCCAAAATGTGGAGTTTGCAGAACCCTGGAAAAATATCGAAAAGTCGAACAATTTATAGCCAAGAGAAAACCCGAAGCCATAATTGATTTCTGGTGTGGTCGGATTTCCAATGGGAACTCGATCCAAATCATTAATGATACCATTATTATCAATGTCTTTATACTTGATATCCCCTCCCGAATATTCGCCAAATTGCTGAGGAGAATTCGAAACTTCGTCATCATCGACAAACAATCGTTCAGCAACATATCCGAATTCTTGTCCAATGGATTGTCCAACACTCGACCTCCATGGTGAATTGGAAAAGTCGGGCTCTTCAACCTTCGTTATTTCACTTCTTGCAAAAGTGAAATTACCACGAGATTCGATAAAGAAATCACTCGAAAAACTCTTTTGGAAAACAATCGTGCCATCGACTCCATAACCTCGAGCTCTTCCAATATTTGCTCTTACTTGAGTTTCTAATCCCAAATTGGCTGGAATAATTCTTGTGGCTAAAATATCTTTTCGAGTCTCTGAGAAGACATCGAGTTCAAAGGTGATCGATCGTAACAATCCCAATTCTATTCCTAAATTCAATTTATCTCCGGTTTCCCATGTAATCTGATCATTACTGTATCTTGATATCGACACACCACTAACAAAATTATCGTATTCATTTCCTGTTAAAAACCCTCTTGAATTGTCAACAGCATTAACTCTTGAGAGATAAAAAAACCGATCTTCCTCACTACCAATTTGATCGTTTCCAACGGAACCATAACTCGCTTTAAGTTTGAAGTTATCAATTACCTTGCTATCCTTCAAAAAGGATTCATTCGAAACAATCCACCCTAAAGCCACCGATGGAAAAAATCCCCAACGTTCTTTAACAGCAAAACGCTCCGAACCATTGAATCCAAAATTAAATTCTGTAAAATACGTCTCTTTAAATCCGTAGGTGAAACGTCCTGAAACCCCTCTATTCCTAAACGGCAAAGAAGCTTCAACACTATTTTCAATTAACTGGGACGATACTCGTTCATTTTGAGTAAATACCAAAAGACCAGTTACGTCATGCTTTTCATTGAAATTTTTGACATAACTCAATCGAGCTTCAAAATAGGTGCTCGATTCAGTAGAAGTTGACAAATCGTTAGACTCTATATCAATTAAAGTTTCTCTTCCATCTTCAGGGTTCAATGGTTCTAAAAAAGTTTCTCCACTCCGTGGGTTCTCCCCTGCACGGTACCAAAATGGTAAATAGCGTCTAGAAATCCTGTAAAACGAGTTTCTATTGGCATTGACAATAAATTTAGCGGATAGACCTTCTGTCAACATAGAAAGGTCTTGATTTAATTCCACTTGTGCTAAAACTCTTGACTCGTCTCTTTCTTGATATCCACTGACTAATTCAGCGTATGGATTGAAGTAAAATACATTTTCAGAACCAAAAACTCTGTCATTTCCAAACAGAATATGCCGAGTAAATTGATTATCTTCATCTGGTTCATAGAATGGTGGAAACAAGACTGGGCTTGTTTTGAGCGAGCGGATATACATTTCTGAGCCACTCAATCGAGGACCATTATAATCATCAAATACAGTATTGAACCCTAGTTTTAAATCTGTGGTCTTCGTTAAATTAACATTGATATTTGATCTTAGTTGAGTCTTTCTCAAATCAATATTATTATTGAAATTACTAACCTCAGGAACTTCAAGAATCCCATTATCACGAGAAAACGCAGCAGAAACGTAATATCGAGCCACAGGACCTCCTCCTCTGAGGGTAACATTAATCCGATTATTGATGGCTTGCTCTTTAAACAGTGACTCTCGCCAGTCAATTGCGGGATATAGTATTGGGTTTGCTCCCAATCTAGTTTGATCTATTTTTTCTTGACTAAACGGAACTGGCTCAAGAGGGTCACGAGTCCTTATGGCCTCATTATATAGTTCCATGTAAGTCACAGGATCCGCTACTTCCACTTCATCCGTCGGGCTAGATGATGATAATTCAGATCGAATCGAAACACGTAATGGGCCTTCAAATCCCTCTTTGGTTGTTACATAGACCACTCCATTTGCACCACGTGCACCATACAAAGCGGTCGCTGAGGCATCCTTAAGAATCGAAAACGTGGCAATATCATCTGGATGAACTCTTGAAAGATCATCTGCAGTTAGTTCCGTACCGTCAATTAATATCAATGGATTGTTTCCCCCAGCTCCAAAAGAAGTTATTCCCCGAATAAAAAACTCAGCATTATCAGCTCCCGGTTCTCCACTTCTTTGATATGAAATGAGACCTGGAATCCTACCCGAGAGAACAGCAGTTAAATTGCTGGAAGGGATGAGTAATTCTTCTGGCTCAATAGTACTCACAGAAGAAATGACATTTGATTTTTTTTGGGTACCAAAACTAACCACAACAACCTCTTCGAGTGCTTCTTGATCTTCTTGCAACGTCACATCAATGGTATCTCCATCGATAACGACTTCTTGATTCAACATACCGATGTATGAAAAAACTAATACGGCTCCTTGTGGAGCGAAAATGCTGTAATTTCCATCAAAATCTGTTTGAGTTCCCTGAGTGGTTCCCTCGATAACAATGGAAACACCAGGTAATGGTATGCCAGCAGCGTCAGTTACGGTCCCTTTTATTTCTTGCTGTAATGAGAGATGAGGAGAAACATATAAAGTTTCTATACCCCCCCCCCTCCTAATATCCATTGTATTGGAAATTGATGCAAAGAAAGGAGTTCCAGACGCCAACATGATGATTGTCAACAACTGACAAAAAACTTTTTGTCGAAACTGCACAACCCTTTGTGGAAATAGACTTAGATTCAAGTGTCTCATTGAGTTACTTTTCATTATTATCACGTTCTTGTTTAGGTATATAATGTATCGGTTATTATATGGTACTAAAGTATTATTCGAAAGTACCATAAATGATAGTGCTAATTTACGGATTTATTGTCTTAGATATAGAAGTTTCTATCATCCAAGTTTTTTTTATTTCCTTGACTTTCTCAAAATGGCTTTTAAAGTAGGACCGATTAATGTCTTTATATGTAGTATTCCATACAATTTGATTGATGAACATGGCGATCATTCAATGAATTAAAATACATTCGAAAGAGTAACATTTATCTGCTACTTTAGAAACTAAAACACTCTATGGCATGTCCAGCTATCATCGCTCTTAGAGATGGTTTATGCTCCTCGATTATCTGAAAAAATCACTTTTCATTATAAATATTTTTGGATTCTCTATTTCTCAAATCATTAAATCACACTGTAATGATTTATCGATTTTGAATTGAGAAGTTCAGCTATCAGCAACCATGATAATAACAATTAAATTGTTATTTGAAAGAAGTTCTTCATAGTCGTTAAAATACTTTCACTCGTTGCTTGAAGCTTCTAAATTTAGAGTTAAAAATGACTCTCAGATCATTTAACCCTCGATATCAAATCAAATTTTTGTTCTAACAATAGTTTTTTGTGATTTCCAGCATCGTATATTGAGCATAACCTATTTTATAAAAAATGAACTATTTAGTGTAATGTCACTTATTCAAAAGATATGCTTGGAGTTTGGTTTTCAAGCCGATACAGTTTGTAGAAGTTGTAATACCTGACTTAAGTTTTGTTTGAATTCTCCTGATTGAAGTCGATTTCGCACATCTACAAAAGCTTTTATCGTTGTATCAATATCTTGTTTCGTATGAACAGCTGTTGGTATTAATCTTAGTAACACCATGCCCTTTGGTATGATTGGATAGATTACAATTGAGCAAAAAATCCCATATGTTTCTCGAAGTTCTCTTGTTAAAAGAACAACTTCGACTAGAGAACCACTAAGATAAACAGGCGTAATACAACTAGCGGTTGTCCCTATATCAAATCCTTGTTGTTTTAAGCCACTCTGCAATAAACGAACATTAGTCCAAAGTCGATCTCTCAAATCATTATTCTTGCTTAAAAGTTCCAATCTTTTAATAGCACCCTCAACCAAAACCATTTTTAATGATTTGGCAAAGATTTGGGATCTCATATTATAACGTAGGAAATCGATGATGCTTTTATCTCCCGCGACAAATGCTCCCGTTGCAGCCATTGCTTTAGCAAATGTTGAAAAATAAAGGTCGATATCCTTTTGTACTTTTTGTTCTGAACCTGTACCCATTCCATTTTTACCCAATACACCAAATCCATGAGCGTCATCTACAAAAAATCGAAACTTGAATTTCTTTTTTAAGGCCACAATTTCTTTTATAATCCCTTGAGTTCCTCTCATACCAAAGACTCCTTCTGATATCACTAGGATGGCCCCTTTGGTTTTTTGAGTTAGATTGGTTGCTCTTTGAAGGTTGATTTCTAAGCTTTCCACATCATTATGCCGAAAAGCAAATCTTTTTCCAGGATGTAATCGAACACCATCGACAATACATGCATGACTATCTACATCATATACAATAACATCATCTTTATCAACAAGAGCATCAATGATTGATACAACACCTTGATAACCAAAATTGAGCAAATAGGCAGCCTCTTTTTCAACAAATTCTGCCAACCGTTGTTCCAATTGTTCATGTAATTCGGTTTGCCCTGACATCATTCTAGCTCCCATTGGATAAGCTAATCCATATTTTTCAGTCGCTTGTGCATCCACCTTTCTTACCTCTGGATGATTGGCTAGTCCTAAATAATTGTTGACACTCCAAGTAATGACTTCCTTTCCATAGAAATGCATTCGATTACCAACTTGGCCAGTTAGTTTGGGAAAAATAAAAAAGCCTTCGGCTATGTCTTTATACATTCCAAGTGGCCCCATGTTTTTTAATCGTTTTTCAAATAAATCTTTCATTGTGATTAGAGATTTGAGTTTTACCTATTTGATTTTTTATTTTCTTGCTTAAGAAATCCTTGTTTTTTCATCCATTTATCTGAGTAAATTCTGTTGATATATCTTGAACCATGGTCAGGAAAAATCAACACCACGCGACTATCCTTGTTGAATTCATTATCCGAGTTTAACTGATAAGTTGCCTGCAAAACACCTCCTGATGTATATCCGACAAAAATACCTTCTGATCTTGAAATTAGCCTGCTTTTATATGCACTATTTTCATCATCTACTTTGACATACCGATCAATGTATTGAAATTTTGTAGCTGAGGGAATAAGATTTTTTCCCATTCCTTCTATTCGATAATAATGAATTTCATTAGGATCGATTTCTCCAGTTTCATGGTATTTTTTTAAAACCGAACCATAGGCATCGACTCCAATGACTTTGATGTTTGGATTTTTTTCTTTTAAATATTTTCCAACCCCAGAAATGGTGCCGCCGGTACCACTTGAGGCAATCAAATGAGTGATTTTTCCAGATGTTTGATTCCAAATTTCAGGTCCTGTTGTATGATAATGAGCTTCGACATTTAAATCATTAAAATATTGATTGACATAGATTGCATTTTTATACTTTTTTGCCAGGTTTTTCGCCACATTATAATAGGAATTTGGATCATTTGCTGAAACTTTTGCTGGACATACCCATACCAATGCATTCATGGAACGTAACATATTAATCTTATCTTCTGAAGCTTTGGAATTAACAGCTAAAACACATCGATATCCTTTTTTTATTGCTATCATAGCTAAACTAAAACCAGTGTTGCCAGATGTTGTTTCTACAATGGTTGCTCCAGGTTTCAATAAACCCTTTTGTTCTGCTTTTTCTATGATGTATAAGGCTATTCTATCTTTTATTGAATGCCCAGGATTGGCTCCCTCCCATTTGGCATAATAACTTCCATTTAGAGACTCTACTGATTTTGAAAGTTTTATCAATGGAGTGTTTCCAATTAAGCCAAAAAGGCTATTCATTGACTCATTATATCGAGACATCTATCGAGCAAACATTATTTAGAAGCGCAAATTTAGAGTTCTTCAATTCTTTTATTCTTGTCGAAAGTTGTTATCTCTATGGCAACTTGAAATTATTTTTCTATTCAGCCTAATTAATGTCGTAGAAAAAACGAATTTTAGAGAGGAAACATCCATTACAATTTGTTTCGTTTCCGATTGCTATTAAAGGCTTCGACTATCTATAGAACGTAATTTGACTCATTCGTTTTGTAACTCAACTGTAATGTCCGTTTAGTAATCAAACTTTCATTTATTAATTCAAACTTTTTAACTAAAAAATTGGGATTTTAACATCATCAATTCTTATGCAATTGAAGATCCCTATTCAAAAAGAAGTTTCTAATTCGTTTTATTCTCGATTACAATTATTCTATATAATACCTTTTGATACAATAAGTTTCATTCGATAGTTCAACTTATATTTTAATAAAGGCATCAGTTTTGGGATGTGATTGATGTCAAAACATGATATGATGTTTCGTCATTCTTCAAAATTTAACCCCTATATTAGGTGTTTGGGACATGAGTGTTGTAGACAATATGTTCCATGAAGCAAATTTGTTGAGCCAAGATTTCAGCAAATGGAAAGTAGATAATGCCATTTCCATCAATAGAATGTTCCGTGTTTTTTTCTTTGAACCAAAATATAAAGTTGTTGGATTATCAAGATGGTGCTAATCCGCACAAAAATCGACTTTGTCACTTTGATACTCATGAACAACCTAGCTTTAATGATTGCAAAACAAAATGTAACTAGAGATTAAAGTCTTACACCTTGTTTTCTAATGCCAATAGAAAATTGTATTGTCGGGCTATCTCTTTTAAGATATTAAATCTTCCAGAAGCTCCACCATGTCCTGATGCGAAATTAATATCTAATAATACTGCTTGATTTCCTGTCTTATTTTGCCGAATTTTTCCTGCCCACTTTACTGGTTCCCAGTACTGAACTTGAGAATCATGTAATCCCGTGGTAATGTATAGATGAGGATAATCTTGTGGTTTGACATTATCATACGGTGAATAAGAAAGTAAATATTCATAAAATACTTCATCATTGGGATTTCCCCATTCATCATATTCTGAAGTAGTTAGTGGAATGGTTTCGTCTAACATTGTAGTCACAACATCGACAAATGGAACAGATGCAATTGCACCCTTATATAGTTCTGGAGCTTGATTAATAACTGCTCCAACCAACAGACCACCAGCAGATCCGCCACAAGCATAAAGATGATCTGCAGAAGTATAATTTTTGTGAATCAAAAATTGAGAACAGTCGATAAAATCATAAAACGTGTTTTTCTTTAATAGTAGTTTTCCGGTTTCATACCATTTTCTGCCCAGATACTCACCACCTCGTACATGAGCAATCGCAAAAACAAATCCTCGGTTAAGTAATGTCAATCGATTCGTAGAAAAGCCTGGATCAATGGTGTGACCATAAGCACCATAAGCATACAAAAGCAATGGGGTTGAAGAGTCTCTTTGAGTCTTTTTATGATACACCATTGATATGGGAATTTTTGCATTATCTCTTGCTATAGCCCATTGTCTCTCCTCCATGTAGTCAGAGGGGTTAAAGACTTCATCCAATACTTGAGTTTGTTTGAGTAACTGGGTTGTTTTATTGACCATATCGAATTCATATATTGAATTGGGAGTTACCATAGAGGTGTATCCATATCTCAATTTTTGACTATCAAACTGTGGGTTGAACCCGGTATAGATACAATACGTTTCACCCTTGATTGGAATATAAAAATCTTCAGTTTCATCCCAACGTTTGATTCGAATTTTAGACAAACCGATTCTTCTCTCGGTAATGACAATATAATCTTTAAATAAATCAACATCTTCCAATAGCGTATTTTGACGATGTGGAATAACCACTTTCCAATTTTCTTTCAATGGATAACTGATGCTGGTTTTGACTAATTTAAAATTTTTAGCACCATCTGCATTTGTCAAAATATAAAAGTGTTCTTGGTATTGAGACACAAAATATTCTAATCCGCGAACCCGTGGCTGAATCAATTCAAATTCACTGAGTGGTTTGTCTGATTTTATAAAACGATGCTCAGTAGTCATTGTGCTAGTTGAAGAAATCAAAATATAATCTCGCGATTTCGTACTACTGCAAAAAAGAGAAAACGTCTCATCTTTTTCAAAATAAACTGAATAAGGTTGCTCGTCAGGTAATTCAATATTGGAACGAAAAACTTCTTGAGCGCGTAGTGTCTCGATATCTTTTTTAGTATAGAAAATATGACTGTTATCCCTAGCCCAGACTCCCCGACCATTAGTATTTTCTACTTTAAAGGCTCGTATCTCACCAGTGATTAAATCTTTAATCTGTATTCGGTACAATCGTCTCCCTTGGGTATCAGTTCCAAATGCGGCCTTGGTATTATCTGGGCTTACTGAAAAAGATTTTAAGTCAAAATAGGAGTGGCCCTGAGCTAATTCATTACAATCAAACAAAACCTCTTCCGGATGTTTCATTGTTTTTTTTCTTCTAGCAAATATGGGGTACTGCTTCTCTTTTTCAAATCGAGTGATATACCAATAACCATTGAAAAAATAAGGAACAGATGAATCATCTTGCTTGATGCGAGACTTTAATTCTTCAAATAATAAATCGGCATTATGGGAAATATTGCTGGTAACTTTTTTATAATAAAGATCCTCGTTTTTTAAATACTCTAATACTTCAGGATTTTTACGTTCTTTTAACCAGTAATAATCATCGATTCGGGTATGCCCATGTTTGGTTAATCTCTTTGGCTTTTTTTTTGGTTGCGGGGGATTGACTGAAAAATCAAATAATGACATTAGTTTTATTTTTTTGATACTTTATACTAAAAAAATCCTTTGGTATTAAAAGATTTTAAGATACTCAAAAATCGTTGATGTTGGTGATCTACATAGTCTCTATGTGTGACGATTCTTAATCTTCCTTTTCCCAGAGATAGAATATAAATATTCTTTTTTGCAAGCCAATCAACAAATTGAGTTTCATCCATTTTTTCATTTAATGAAAACATAATGATGTTTGTTTGTGGAACTTCTACTTGATGGATAAAAGAACAAGATGCCAATAAATGAGCAATCTCTTTTGCTTTTTGGTGATCGTTTTTTAGGGATTGAAAATGATTGTTTAGTGCATAGTCTGCACAAGCTGCTAGATATCCTGATTGCCTCATATTTCCACCTAAGCGTGTTCTCAATCGTAAAGCTTTGTGATGGTCCTTTTCATCAAAAAGTAGCATGGAACCAATAGGAGCACCCAAACCTTTACTAAAACAGACACTGATGGTATCAAATAAATGACCATAATCTTTAGGTTCTTGATTCGTTTCCACTAAGGCATTCCAAATTCGAGCTCCATCTAAGTGAAGACGCAAATCATATTGTTGACATAAGGCATGGATTTCCATAAGATCTTCAAATTTATAAATCGTTCCTCCAGCTCTATTGCATGTGTTTTCAAGGCATACCAATTTAGTTTGAGGTGTGTGGTAAAATGATTTGTTATTGATTTTATATTCAATTTGTGATGCTTTAAGTCGTCCTTGATTCCCATGGATTAAATGACAAGAAATACCCCAATTAGCTGCAGCTCCGCCAGCTTCATAATGATAAATATGGGTGTGCGTATCACAAATTAATTGATCTCCTGGATTGGTTTGAATCCCAATTGCCACTTGATTCGACATGATACCCGATGGGAAAAACATCCCTTTTTCTTTTCCAAACATCGAAGCTATTTTTTGCTCTAAAAAAATGACGCTTGGATCTTGCTTGAAAACATCATCACCTACCTCTGCCTCCATCATACATTGAAGCATTCCCTTCGAAGGTACTGTTACTGTATCACTGATAAGATTTATTTGCACAAACTACCAAATTTCATAATCGCAATAAATCGTTCCAATAGGAGCACCATCTGGAATGCGTTGACTTTTAGACTCAGTGACAACATGTAAGTGTTTCAAATAATGTTTGATGGAATGTAAATAATAGTTGCCATATTCCATATCATTATCCTTTTCAAATAGTTGACTCAAATCTTCTAATTGTTGATAAACGATCGCATTCACTTGTCCGTAGACACTTGAGTCCCTACCCAATTTCATGAGGTGTTTGAGTAGGTTTTGCTGAACAATTTGATTGATCTGTTTTTCATGCATGGATTTAAATTTGGAATGGAATGTCATGTCAATCAAGCTTTCTATGAGATTTGGTAAACTCAACTGATTTTTATTCAATCCAGCTTGTTGGACCAATCTTGATGCTCTTTGAGGTTGCAAAAGCATCTGAATCAATCGATCACTTAATGTATTGGTAGCTCCTAAATAATCAAACACAACACTAGTTTGAGATAATAAATTTTCTCTCGTATTGGGGTAACCATAGGGCCTTGGTAATAGATACCGACGCAAATGCTTAGGTATCTTTAACTCTTGCGGTGATAGCATCTGTTGGAATACTTTCAATGCTTTTCTTTGAAGATTAGAATCAATGATTTCAACTTTTGACTCGATGTTTCCTTTAACTCCATAATCATAATCAACGCCACCAATGAGTTTTACAAGAGCTTCTGCTTGATAGCGATGCATCAAATAGATTGGAACCAATCGGTCAGATAGTAAAGCATAACTTTCATTTTCACGCAGATGATTTAATGAGAAGTTTTCTAGTGCATGGTTTCTGATTTGAAGAATTTTTTCTGTTTCTTGTATGACATCATATCCATTATCCCATAAATGAGCTTTTGGATGGGCTCCTCCCAATGGTCTCGCATCTGCATCTGTGATAAATGTCTCTCCATTTGTTATTGCTGTTTCTAGTATATCATTGAGAGCTTTTTTGTGATCCATACCATCAGGAAAATCGCTGTAGGCATAAGCCACTGAGACTTGATCCCATGCCCCTATTTTATCGTCATACGCATCTTCTAAACTAATTTGATTATTGACCACATTTAGTTTGGGATGAGGATAATCCATCACAGAAGACCTGTTTCTAGTGCTTGAAGCAAAATTATGAGCAAATCCAAGGGTATGTCCAATTTCATGAGCTGAAAGTTGACGGATTCTAGCCAAAGCTAAGTCTAAAGCTTTTTGATTCAATTCCGAATTTTCTTGAAATGGATTTTTTGTTAGACCTAGTGCAATCATGTAATCTTGTCGTACCCGAAGACTGCCAAGACTCACATGCCCTTTGATGATTTCTCCGGTTCTAGGATCTACCACACTAGCGCCATAACTCCAACCTCGAGTTGATCGGTGGACCCATTGAATGACATTATAACGTACATCTAAAGGATCCGCACCAGCGGGAAGGACTTTTACTTGAAATGCATCTTTATACCCAATAGCTTCAAAGGCTTGGTTCCACCATTTGGCTCCATCAAGTAACGCAGAACGTATCGGTTCAGGAGCTCCATTGTCCAAGTAATAAATGATTGGTTCCACAGCTTCAGACACTTCTGATTGGGGATTCTTTTTTTCAAGACGATGACGTATGATGTATTTTTTTGATATGGGTTCATGAATCTGGGATGCATAGTCAAAAAATACAAAAGGAATGGATCCAGCTCTTGAATCAAATTCTCGAAGTTCAAAATTGGAATCAGGCAACTCAATAAAAGAATAATGTTGATGAACTGTTACCAAATTAGCATGGGGTGTGACTGACCGAATCCAGGCTCCTTTGGATTGGCCTTTAAACGTTTGTAATACATCAAATTCAACATTTTTAGGAAATGCTTTGACACGTGATAACTCAATGGCCGATCGAGAGGTATCAAGCTGATAATTTCCTTGTTCTGTTTGAGATAATCTTTGGCTTACTCCTTGATGATCTTCCATCAAAAAGGGTGTGACATCGATTAAAAAAGATGTTCCGTAATTTTCTTCAATTGGAAATCCGTATAAAACGGACTTGGCAAAGGCCTCTTGGACCGATTGTTTTTCCAATTTATTTTCAGTGATTGCTCGATAGGTCAGATTGGGTTGCATGAGCAATAATTTATTACCAGCCTTTTTGAAGTAAACCACTCGATTAGCTCCAAGTTGTCCTCGATCGAGTCCAATATCATTAGAACCGATTCCTTGGCTTAAAGATGAAACAAAAAGAAATTCCTTTTCTAAACTTTTAACTTCAAGATAAATGACATCTTTTTCTTCTACATAATAAAAATCAAAAAAACCTTCATAGGTTTCGGCATTCTGAATGACTTGACTTTCAGATTTTTGAATCTCTTTCCATTGAGCCATTAATCCCAAAGGAATCCATAAAACCATCAAACAACAAATTCTTAATGACATTTGATTAACATTACGGTTTATAAACTTAAACAAATTTTGACGCCATTGAATTAAAAATGAAAATCAATAAATGATTTAGTATCTACATTTGTAGATTCAATGCAATAATAATTCATTGATGGTTTCATTTCAAAAGAATCAATATAACTATTAAAGAAACGAAAGTTTTTAGAATGATTTAACCCATGATTACTCTCGAACAAATCAAGTCCTTAAAAAATCGTTTGGATTCTTTAAGGCAACATCTTTAACTTGAATGACAAAAAAATTGAAGTTCAAACTTTAGAAGAAAAAACACTCAATCCTGATTTTTGGAATCATCCGCAAGAAAGTCAACAAATTCTCAAAGAGATCCAAAAACTAAAAACTTGGATTGACTCGTATGATCAACTCCAAGAAAAAATTGATGAACTCGATGTACTATTTGAGTTCATAGAACAAGATGAAACGCATCAAGAAATCAATGCAATTTTTAATGCTACCCATGATTTACTGGAAAAATTGGAATTTAAAAATATGCTGTCCAAAGAAGGTGATCATCTCAGTGCCGTCATTCAAATAACAGCCGGTTCTGGCGGCACCGAAAGTTGTGATTGGGTTGTTATGCTTCAACGCATGTATCTTATGTGGGCTCAAAACAAAGGATATTCATTAAAAGAATTAAATTCTTTACCTGGTGATGTTACTGGAGTTAAAAAAGTCAGCATTGAAATTGGGGGTGATTATGCGTTTGGATGGTTAAAAAGTGAAAATGGCGTGCATCGATTGGTTCGTATATCTCCTTTTGATAGTAATGCCAAAAGACACACCTCTTTTGCTTCAGTTTATGTTTATCCTTTAATTGATGATCAAATCAAAATTGATATTCATCCTTCAGATATTTCATGGGAAACGATGCGAGCTAGCGGAGCTGGTGGTCAAAATGTCAATAAAGTTGAAACCGCGGTTCGATTGCGACATCTACCGACAGGGATTATGATTGAAAATTCTCAAACTCGATCTCAATTAGAAAATAAAAACAAAGCCATGCAGTTACTCAAATCACAACTTTATCAAATAGAAATTGATAAAAGAAATATGGCTCGATCTGAAATAGAACAATCCAAAAAGAAAAATGAATGGGGTTCTCAAATTAGAAATTATGTTTTACACCCTTATCACTTGGTTAAAGATATTAGAACCCAATACGAAACTTCAGATACTCAAAGCGTCCTCAATGGAGAGATTGATTCTTTTCTTAAAGCTTATTTAATGTTGCATGGTCAAAATGAAACCTCGATTTAGATTCATGATATCTTTCATTTATCTTATTTCTTGTTTTAAACATCAATGTTTTGTGTTTACGTATTTGTTGTCTAGCACTCGTGTTACTCCCCTAATCAGAAGTATTGAAAAAACGATTTTCAGAGTAGGATGTGTTTCCTTTTTGATCTATCGTCATTACAGACCATTGATAGATGGCACCTCGCTTTAATTCAAGAGAAAATTCTTCTTGAGAGATTTCTTCAATGGTTTGAGAATGAAGGTTTTCGGATAAAAACAAATTATAATAATCAATATCATTATCCAAATCATGACCCTCCCAAACAAATTTTAATTTTTGATCGGCTGGCAAATCAATGGACTGTTGGTGCAAAGGGTGGATTAACGTTGCAGAAAAAGGAATATAATCGGAGGTTTGAACCCCCTCCAAATAAAATTGCCAGATTTCACTCATACCTCTATTGCTCGATTTTTCAGTTGATGAGACAATCCACCAATTATATGCAACTCCACGAGTCAATTCGATCATTGACGTTGTGTTGGCTGAGATTGTTTTCGTGATTCTGTCTTTTGTTGATTGATTTTCAATCACCAATTGATAAGCATCTGTATCTAGAGCTTCAGACCATTGAAATCTTACTTGACTCGTCATGATATTTAATACTGTTGCCGTGGTACACAAATCACCATTGACAGGAGCGATCAATAATGCGGCGCCCGGTTGTATTGGTGGATCTGTAGAACGGGAACAACTCCATGCTATCAAAATAAAACCTGCAATCAAAAGTTGAAGCGTTCGAGGATGAAAAATCAATTTTTGATGATTTTAAATTGCTGCTTTTCGTGATCGTTTTCAATCTCTAAAATATAAACTCCTGGAGGATAACTACTCATCGAAAGGAAATGCACTAGTGGATTCGAATGTGTTACCATATCTTTTTCATGAACTAAACGTTCTCCAGAAGCATTGAATAATTGAACATGAACCTTCGAATTTGGAGGAATCAACACATTCAGTTGATCAATCACTGGATTGGGAAAAATCTGTGGCTGGCGATCTGTATTGACCCATTGCTGAAATATTCCTTGACATGGATTATCTGTTTTGACTTGAATTTGAGTCCATGGATTTTTGGCCTGAAATCGATACTTAGAATCTTTTATTTTCAAAAATTGATCATCTATAGCAATCGTATAAGCATTAGCTCCATGAAAATCTAATTGGATATCGTTATTGCTCTGATCCACAGAAACCTCAACAGATAAAGGGGGTGGTTCACCGATTTGAGCGGAAAATTCGTAAATGAAATTGGAAAAAGCTTGTGAGACAATCACAATGTCGTAGACACCTGGTGATAAACCACTGAGGGTGATCATCTCAGAGAAGTTAAGATATCGATCAAAATTATTGGGACCAAATACTGATACTTGATAATTTAAAGGAGCTCGAGCATGAATTTGAACTTCACCATTGGATTTTCCTTGGCAACTAACATCTTTTTTTGATATTGTAAAGTTTCTTGGTGAATAATAATCACACAAATCACCAATACCATTTTCATCGACATCCTTTTGATCAACATTTGGGACGGTGGGACAATTGTCTTCTAAATCATTGACTCCATCTTGATCTGTATCAGGTGTTGGAGGGCCTTTTAAACAAAAATCAAGGGTTGCATGAAAAATAGTGGCTCCATCATTTTCTTCTCGATCTAAAAACCGAATTTTCCACTCGCCTTTAGCCGAAGTATGATTCAATAAATTCAAATTTCCGAATGGTCGATACACCCCATTTTGTTGTAAAAAGTCTTCAGAAACATGATTTGCTGCCTGCTGATCCAAAGTGACTCTGATTCGTTCATCAAATGATTTTCTATTGCTTGACATCAAGGGAACTTGAATGCCCTGTGGACTGATTAATGATATTCTTAACTCTTCCATAAAGGTGTGATTCAATTCAAATACGATATTTAAATCAACAATTTCAGAATCAATCCCAGTAGTTAATGACAGTTCTGTTGGGCCATTAGAGGCAATTTCGACTGGATCATTGATAAAAGAAACTGATTGACAAACTATTTCATCGGTAGTAAAGACGCTAGATGCACTGTAACTTGATTCACCACAGTAATTGGATGCTTTAACTCGCCAATAATATGTACTCTGAGATTCTAACTGTGGTACGAGAAATTCATTATTGCGAATTTGCCCATTGAAGACGAGAGTTTGAAAATCAGATGTTTTGCTAATCTCCAACACATATGTTTCTGCATTAGGAACAGACTCCCATTGTACTAATGGAGTTAATGAAGTTTGTTGTTGTTGATCAACTGGACTAATAAGCAATGGGGTTTGTATGTCCTGGCTTTTGATTTCCAATCTTGATTGAAATTGAAAGTTATGAGAACTCGAAACAGCTCTAAGAACAAAATCATAAGAGCCTGATTCAATTTGATTTAACCCTTGAAGAGTAAAACTTCCTTCTTGCTTTTGTTCTGTATTTCCGTTTGGGTTGATTTCTACTTGAATTCCTTTCGGAATATTTTCCAATGACAATTCAATAGATTCGTCAAAATCATCATATCGTTCAATCCCATAATTAAATTTAATCTCATCTTGATTACACAAAATGCTCTCGAATGGATCGATAGATACCATAAACGGTCTTTTGACAATGGTGATTGGAAATGAATTAACAGAAAAATAAATCGAATTAGTAGGACGAATTTTGATACGTGCATCTTCAGCACTGATATTTCCAGGAACTCGAATAAGCTCTTGCCCATCATTGGGGGTATCTTTCGTAAGAACATAATCATAGTTGAGACCACCATCGGCGGATAGTAAAATATCCACCCTTGTGGTATTGATTGGGGGTTGATCTGTATTCCCAACATTCCAGAGAATTTCTTTTATTTCTCCTGATCTCCAAGTTTGATGTTCTTGTTCATTCAAATTCAATTTAAAATTACTTGCGTTTCCTTGAACATTAATGTATAAAGAATCTAAAAAAACAGCATGATTCTCCTGATTTTGAGTTCTCATTGATAATCCCCATTTTAGGTATCTCTCCACCTCGGGAACGGTCTCCCATTGATCGTTATCAAATTCACCAAGTGGTGACTGCACGGCTAGTTTTCCAGATTTTATTCTTTCCAAGCGTGGTATTGTTCTGTTAGGGTTGTCTTTCGGTGGAAAAGATCGTGCAATAGTCCCAATGACGTTTGTTGAAAGAAAATCTTCTCGATTGACTGTACCATTATCTAATTGCTCCCAATTATAAATGACCTTATAGTCTTCTGGAATTTGAATATCGGGTATGGACAGTTCAAAGGGAGTTCCCGTTGGAATATCATAGCTGAGACCTGAATTTTCAACGATAACCTCTTCTAAATTAATGGGTTCCTTAAGCCTTAAACAACCTGATGACAACAAATGACCTCTCATGTGTTGTATGGATTTAAAATGAAAATAGGGGCTTGAATTTGATTGAATATTATCGACACCCGAAATACCTGCATAGCCCATAATCGTTGAACCACTAGCAGGCTCAACATTTGCATTCCAATATTCATCATATAAAGAAAAAGTATGCCAAGCGCCTAATTGATGACCTATTTCATGACTCACATAATCAATATCAAAAAAATCATTCATGAATTCTTGTCCATTTTCAGATTGAAAGTTATGGGATGATAAGCCATCTGCCTTAATTCTCGTACACAAGCATGCAATACAAGCTTCACCGTAAGGTGTTTGAGCATCAAAGAAATGACCTACATCATAGCTGTCTAAAGGCATATACTCCCTAATGATTCGACCCGCTTCAAATGCATCAATTTCTTCGAATGGATCAGTTTCTGGGTCATCAAAAATTATTTTTGGATCAGAAACCAATTGGAATTCAACTTGAATATCCCTTTGATATATTTCATTGATTCGATTGATTGTACTCGCCACAGCTGCCAAAGCATCTTCTTTTTTTGTGCCGTTGGTATCATCATCATCTGAAAAAATTTCTGTGTAATCACTAGTAACACCAATAGCTAACCTTAACCTATATTTACTCTTATTAAACTGAGGTCTGGAAAAATGTTCATGATCTGTTGATTTTTTCGCTAATTGATCGACATGTTTTCCACAGTGAACAGAGGGGCGTTTCTCTGATTTTGAATACCCAACATGTAGTTGTGAATCTAACCAACTTGGTTGGACAAAATATTGCTCCCCACTAGGCAAGATTAACCACTGACTAATCCCTTTTCCAGATATAGTCATTCGAACTTTGGTGTTCGATCTCTTCGTGCTCCATCCCTCAAAATTTCTTATTCGAGGATATTCTTGTTTTAACTCTGGAGATAACACTTCAACTGGATGGATTTCAAATTGTTCAAATTCACCGATCTCATTAGGCAATCTAACTAACTTTTCGAACGATCTTGATTGGATTTTCTGATGTAATCGTTTTAAATCAAGTCGATAATAATCCCACTGTTGATTAACAACATCCATGGACTGAGATACAGGAGGTTGAGCTACATTCCAATAATCTTGAGTGAACGTTAAATGACAACAAATGAAGAAAAAAGAGAAAGAAAAGTATTTTTTAATTGTTTACAATAAAATGACCAGCTTAGGTCAAAACTAATAGGTTACGATTTAATTCATTGTCATGTTTTAACCAATGATCAACTTAATAAGACCTTTTTAATTCACTTAAAGCATTATTTCTACATACATCAAAACAAAACATTGATGAATTTTAAACTTGTGTGTCAGACAAATTGAATCCTTTATTGGTTTCTTTACATTTGCTTTAATTCAGAATATGGAAGACCCACAAGTGATTATTGGAGAATGTGAGTGGTGTTCCTTTGATGAATTGAATATACCTGCTATACTGGCTCGAGTAGATTCAGGAGCCAAAACTTCTTCGATTCAAGCGAGAAACATCAAGCGGAAAAAAATCAAAGGCGATTTATGGGTGGAATTTGAAGTCAATCCTTTTGAAGATAATTCAAGTATCGCTGTTGATTGTAAAGCCAAAGTCATTGATATCAGAAACATCAAAAGTTCTACAGGTATTGTAGAAAAACGATATGTTATCAAAACCCCATTAACCATTGGGAATATTCAGTTTGATATTGAGTTAACACTAGCTAACCGAGAAGGAATGGATTTTCGTATGTTGTTAGGACGAGAAGCCCTCAAAGGACGTTTTATCATAGATCCTAATCAAAATCAAGTACTCAAAAAAATTTCAAAAACGCAATTAGAAAATTTTTATGGTCATCTCATTTTAAAAAAATCTGGACTCAATATCGGTTTGCTAGCAACCAATCGAACTCTTTATTCCAATAAAAGAATCATTGAAGCGGGTAAGGCAAGAGGTCATACGATGCATTTTTATAATCTGCAGCATTGTTATATGCGTCTTGATACCGATACTCCTGAAATTCGATATCGAGATGGGAGCGTTTTGAATCATTTAGATGCTGTCATTCCAAGAATAAGACCATCGATGACTTTTTATGGTTGTGCTCTATTGAGACAATTTCACTCCATCGGAACCTATTGTTTAAATTCTGCCGAGTCTATAACCAAATCAAGAGATAAATTGTATTCTTCCCAAATTTTCTCACTAAATAAATTAAATGTTCCAACAACTGGAATGGCGAAATCACCTCAAGACACTAAAGATTTGATTTCAATGGTTGGTGGAGCTCCCTTAGTCGTTAAAGTTTTAGAAAGTGCACAAGGGAAAGGGGTGGTCTTAGCAGAAACTGCTAAAGCCGCTGAAAGTGTCATCAATGCTTTTAAAAGTTTGCAAGCCAATATTTTGGTTCAAGAATTTATCAAAGAGGCTGAGGGAAAAGACTTGCGTTGTTTTGTTGTCGATCATAAAGTCGTTGGCTCAATGCAACGAGAAGCAACTTCTGGAGAATTTCGGGCCAACGTGCATTTAGGGGGTACTGCTACTAAAGCTAAAATAAAAGCCGACGAGCGAGTTTTGGCAATCCGTGCAGCAAAAGCTCTAAACCTTTCGGTTGCAGGAGTTGATATTATCCGATCTAATAAAGGACCCTTACTCTTAGAAGTAAACTCCTCACCTGGTTTGGAAGGTATTGAAAATGCAACTGGAAAGGATATTGCTAGTGAAATGATTGCATCAATCGAAAGGAAACTGAAATTCTTCCACAGTTAATCTCAAAAAAACTTTCTGATTCGTTTCTCTGAATTTTGATTACTGAATATGTGGCCCTATCATCACATCTTCTCTTACCTGGGGACCTTTCTTTTTTGGGATGGCAACATAGACCTTAACATCTTTTTTTGAAATTTTATTAGGAATTTTATCGATTAATTTGGCA
Organism: Flavobacteriaceae bacterium; assembly: GCA_026710085.1. GTDB lineage: Bacteria > Bacteroidota > Bacteroidia > Flavobacteriales > Flavobacteriaceae > Bin25. The sequence continues at coordinate 46,621 of JAPORT010000132.1, forward strand.
ATGTTTTCTTCTGTCATGTTTTCAGGCATGCCAACACTAACTTTAATCTCAGAGGGAAATTTAACAGCGACACAAGAACTTGTCAAGACAACAGTCACAAAGATGAACACTTTTTGAAACATACATTCAAGCTGGTTTATGACCTTAAGACGAAAATCAAACAGATATGTAACGCTCACTACCCAATTTCTCCCCGTGAAACATTTTTACTAGAAAGGTTCATCACTTTCATTCTTAGACTTTGTTTGATTTTTTTGAGGTACGTCCTCATCAACTATAGAATCATCATTTTGTAGTGGCATTGGATTTTCATCCATACTTGTTTTTGAATCATTCATTTTTGAAGGAATTTTTTGGGGATTTGTAGTTCGCTTGAATTGGTGTTGTATTCGATCATCTGAAAACTTACTGATTTCCCCATTAAATCCAATACGAAAACTATCAAGCGTCCCATTTCTGTGTTTCGAAATAATAATTTCGGCCTCATTCTCCGTGGAACTTCCATCGTCCCAAGTTTCGATTCCATAAAGTCTAGGACGGTATAAAAAGGCAACAATATCAGCGTCCTGTTCTATGGCACCAGACTCTCTTAAATCCGATAATTGAGGTCTATATTTTTCTCTTTTTTCAACAGCTCGATTCAATTGAGAAAGGGCAACAATGGGAATATTTAATTCTTTTGCTAAAGCCTTTATGGTACTCGATATTTGAGAAATCGTTTGTTCTCGATTTTGATTCCTTCCTCGGTCTGAAACAGTCATGAGTTGTAAATAATCAATTAAAATAATATCGATATCGTGAGCTGTTTTAAGTCGTCTGGCTTTAGAGCGCAATTCATAAATCGATAATTGGGGCGTTTCATCAATAAAAATTGGGGCTCGCCCCAAAGAATTAGTCGTTGAAAGAACCTCTCCAAAATCTTCTGGAGTGAGACCCCCATCACGGACTTTAGCAAAAGGAATTCCAGTTTCAGCCGAAACCATTCTTGTAATTAATTGCATAGCGGACATTTCCAACGAAAAAATAGCTAACGTCTTTTGACTCATTATTGCCATGTTTCTTGCCATCGACAACATAAGTGCTGTTTTTCCCATTCCTGGTCTCGCAGCTAATACAATCAAATCACTTGGTTGAAAACCACTAGTGATTTGATCAAACATCTGAAATCCCGATTCAACACCAGTATAACCACCTTTACTTTGTATTTTTTGTATTTGTTCCGCTAGTTTTCCAATCAAATCCCTTGCTCGAACTGGATGAATTTTTATTTTGTTTTCAGTTGCATTATAGATTTGGGTCTCGGCAAATTGAATGGTATCAAAAACATCTTGAGTTTCGTCATAGGATTTTTGGATTATTTTACTTGAAACTTCAATGAGAGATCTCAGAATAAATTTTTCTTGAATAATTCGAGCGTGGTATTCTATGTGAGCAGCTGAAGTAATTGATTGACTCATTTTTATCAAATAAGAACCACCTCCTACCCGATTAATATTGTTGTCTTCAACTAGTTGCTCTGTGACTGTTCTTAAATCAACGACACTATTTTTAGTCTGGTATAGTGTCGTGGCTGCTTGAAAAATCATTTGATGCTCTTCTTTATAGAACATATCTGAATCGATAATCTCATTAACTCTTTCAAAACCAGTTCGGTCAATTAAAATTCCACTGATAACGGCTTCTTCGATCTCAATAGCTTGCGGTGGTAATTGACCTTGTGCCAATGGAATGACATTAGCATTCTTATTAATTTGAGGTGTATTTTTAGTAATACTCATGCCTCAAAAGTAAACCGTCATTTATTCAAATCTTTAAATTGATTTCAAAAGTTCCTTACATAAATTCAACATCATTTATCCTATAAACATCTTTGCTTTTAGGTGTTTTATTCTTCAATTGTAAAATTCCCAATCTTGCTGTACTTATTTCGTCGTTGTTTTAAAAGTTCTTCAATAGGAATCCTTTTCAATTGATCAAAACAATGAGTCACTTGTTTTTGTAGCGTAGCAAACATTTTTTTTCGATCATAGTGTGCCCCACCCAAAGGTTCCTTGACAATGCTGTCAATGATCTTTGACGTCTTCATATCTTGAGCAGTGAGTTTTAATTGTTGGGCCATTTCTTCTTTATGATCCCAACTTCGCCAAAGGATTGAAGAACATGATTCAGGAGAAATAACTGAATACCAAGTATTTTCCAGCATGAGTATGCGGTCTCCAACGCCAATTCCTAATGCCCCTCCAGAAGCCCCCTCACCAATAATGGTGACAATGATGGGAACTTGTAGATTCATCATTTCATAAATATTTCGGGCAATGGCTTCTCCTTGACCTCTTTCTTCTGCTTCAATACCTGGAAAAGCCCCTGGGGTATCAATTAGTGTAAGAATTGGAACTTGAAATTTTTCTGCTGATTTCATCAAACGTAAAGCTTTTCTATATCCTTGAGGATTGGCCATGCCAAAATTTCGATATTGCCTTGATTGAGTATCATAGCCTTTTTGAGTGCCTATAATCATAAAACTTTGACCGCTAATTTTTCCTATTCCGCCGACCATTGCTTTATCATCAGCAATATTTCGATCACCATGCAATTCAAGAAACGTACTTCCACATAGTGCCTTAATGTAATCTAAGGTATAGGGTCTGTTAGGATGTCTTGACAATTGGACCTTCTGCCAAGGTGTTAAATTTTTATAGATTTCTTTTTTAGTACTTTCAATTTTTTCTTTGAGTTGTTTGACTGTATCTGAAACATCCACTCCATTTTCTTTTCCAAGTTCCAAACACTTGTGAAGTTGATCATTCAAAGTCATTACGGGCTTTTCAAATTCTAGATATTCCATCAAGATTTATTTAATCTATTAATAATGTAAAGGTAAAACAATCATTCACCGAAATCACTTCAAAAGTTTTTTATTCAGATGTGAAAAAAGGTTAGAAAAGAAGCAAATTTCATTTCATTACTCCACGAGTATCCTCTTATTCAGTTGTAGAATTGTTGTTTTGGTAAGTTCAACGATCTAGCGCAACAATAAAAATCCGTAGTCAATTGTTTGACTATAAGGCTATTGGATCTCCATTCAAGTGTTTCCTATTGGTTGTGACATGCCGTTATATCGTAACCTATTTGTTTGAAACAACATAAAGAATGGGGCCAACAATTTCCTCAAAAACCTGATTTCGAAACAAGTTGTTGTTACACGAGATAGTTGAACATGGCAACCTAGTTAGCTGTCTAAAAATTGGGGAGGCCCCGCGAAGTCACTCACAATATACAATTGGTCCATAAATGTCTTAGGAGTGGAGTACATTTCAATTGTTTACAAGTTAGGTCGAATATGATGATTCAGATTATTATCTGCAATAATGTAGAACAATAGTTTACTTTTTTATGTCAAAAATTTGCCCTTTCCCTCTGCATTGCAGTCATTAGAACGTTTGCTAATCCAATAATCAACACCCCTTACGGAACAAATATTTTACTTACCGATAGATTCAACTATCACGTTAATCGGATTTTTTGAATAGGTGTTTTAAATTGATGAATTTAATAAATCTATCGCATTTATTATTTGTATAGTATCGTAAATGCACAAACTGCAAAACCATTAGTTATGCTACTTTTAGTCTACTCAAATTCAGAAAGCCTATAAATAACCAACAAAAGAAAGAATTATGACAAAGTTTTTAAATACAATTTCTGAGACAAACCTTTTAAGTAAAGTGTACCTCTCATTGTTAGACTTTCAACTAGTTAGTGTCTTCACTAGAATCAAAATCTCCCCTTAGTTTTTTTCGAAGAATTTTCATTTCAAGTTGATGCTTTTCCTCATTTCTCTTATCTTGAGCTTTCTCTCTCTTGTCTTTTCTATCATCTTTTATGCTCTTTATGACTCCAAAAACAACGAAAACTATAAAGGTCCCTAAAGGAATCCCCCAATCATTAAACAAGTAAGAAGTCATCATAGTAAGGGCTCCAAATCCAATAAGTTCCAAAAATCCCAAATCTATGGTTTTGTCCATAATGCGAAGGTAAGTGTTTTATTTCAAATTTTATGTCGCATACCTCCTCACCTTCCTTATCATAGTTGAATTCACTTGCAATCGGAACGGAATGTCTTAATAGGACTTTCTTTTGTCGCCATGTTCAACTATCTATAGTAACATCAATGATTCGTAGTCAATTTTTTGATTGCGAGTGAAATTTAGGAGCAATTCAAGTACTTCATATTGATCATGAAATGTTGATATATTCTAAACAATTTGTTCGTAACTAAAATAAGAGTAAAAGTCGATAATTCCCTTTAAAAAACTGATTTCTAAACAAATTTAGATCACACTAACTAGCTGAACACGGCGTTAAATTTAGGCTGGCCGAAGTTTGTAGACTCTATAGCCAGATATAACAATAAAATCTATGAAGCTATTTTTTTAATTCGTTGATTATCAATAGCTTTAAATCGATCCTCATTGTTAGGATAGTTATTGGCCGAATTTAAGTGACCGATAATTGTAATTGAGGCTTGAAAAAAGATCGATTCCAACTCAGAATGAATCCTTGTTTTTTGATGGTTCATGATGGTTTCTTTTGATTGATTTCTTGGTAAAAATCGACGGGTGTTTGAAATGCGATGCTCTGATCAGGTCTCCCGTCATGATCAAATCAAAAGTATTTTTCTAATTGATGATCGCACACCAAACCATCATCGGAAGGATCGATAGGAGAGCTCTCTTGTTTGACCGAATGCTATCATCGTTCGATCAAAGAGTTTATCGTGAAACACAAAGATCATACTCTGATTTTGAAAAGTAATTTAAAACGCAAATTAGTATCAGATGAAAGACATCTGCCAAGCAATGGGTTGCTCATCGATAACGACTTAAAAACCTAAACCGTGATCGAAAAAAAAATAGTTTCAAGACGCAACGAGAGCCTTTTTCTCAAAAGGTGACAAGATGAAAAAGTAGTGTCTTAACAAGCCCATTTTCAGCGATTGACGGTGTTCCATTATAGCTATTGACAAAGTTCCGTATAAAGGCGGGTGATGCGTTTGACATGGCGTTGTTTGAATGCTAGACGCTTCATAAGAATCCACTGAAGAATCCATCGAACACCAAAAAAGGGATGGAGGATATCGTATCTTTGAATCAGTATCACTCATGAACCATGGAGTTCGGGAAGTTCCATGGCTTTGTCTACTAGCCACGATAATCAATCATCAAGCATCGGCCCCCCACAAGACTCAAAATAGAAGATCAATCCACCATTTGACGACGTTCGACGAATGTCTATGGCATCATCAGTTTTTTTAAGAATTCCATGTCTATCTCATGTTGACTAATGATCTGGTCGCATGGATCTCATTTTTTTGTTTCTGACCCTCCGATTTTCGAGCATTCGAACAATGAAATAAGCCTTTAGCTCGTTGATCAAACTCTTTTTTCCAAGTGGCTATTGGAAAAGGATGCATTTTAAAAGAGGAGCTCATTCTTGGATGCGATGACGCTCTTGGATGGCTTCCTTGACCACCTTCAATTTGAATTCTGGAGTCTGCTGTTTTCGCTTCCTATCGGAACATTGAAGACAATAGAGAACTCATAAGACATCACTGAAACAGCTGTCCTCATTTTGGGGTGCCGAACACAGTTCCATTTCAATGAAAAATTGAGTTGAATTAGTGTTTTTTTGTTTCTTCATCGCTGGATTCTCTCCTGACTATTTGTTTGATATCAATAGTATTCTATTGCGATGTGGTTTTTCGAATAAGATACAATCCAATCGTAGCAAATAAGAATAGAGGAAACCAGGCAGCGATAATAGGTGAAAAGGTTGATTTTGCAACCAAAACTCCTAGTACTTTGTCAAAAAAAACAAATAAAAAGCCAAGAGTCACACCGAGAGCTAAATTAATTCCGGTACCTCCTCTTCTTTTTTTTGAAGATACTGCCACAGCTATAAAAGTCAAAACAAAAACGGATAGAGGAATACTCCATCTTTTATGAAAATTCAGAACATGTCTGTTAATCAATGGAGACCCTCGTTCTCTTTCAAGTTTAATGAATTGGATTAATTGCCCTAAGGGAAGTGTTTCAGCAACATAATTCACTGGGGCTAAATCTTCAATAGAAAAATCAAAAATCGTATCCTTTAGAGTCTCTTGAGTAAAAACTTCTCCTCGTTGAATAAACTTTCTTTTGTTATACCTAGTCAATCGAAACAAACTATCATCATTTCGCCAACGTATGCTAGAGGCTTTGATTTTAAATTCTAATTGATTTCCATTAAAACGCGTCAAAACAAAATTTTCTGCACTTTGTCTGATCGGATCGTAATTACTCACATACACATATTCATGATCATTGATTTGTTGAAAAACGTCTTTAGTAAATCTTTCAACACTTCGACTTAAATATTTATACCGAAATTCATTGTAACCTTGACTTGCTGCAGGCGCAACATACAGGGAGACGACAATCGCTAGTGAACAAATCAAGGTTGCTCCAATAAGAAATGGTCTCAGAAAACGTCTAAACGAAATTCCTGAGCTCAATATCGCCACTATTTCCGTATTATTAGCCATCTTTGAAGTAAACCATATAATGGCTAAAAACAAAAAAATAGGATATAATAGATTGGCAAAATACCAAGTGAAATCTATGTAGTAAAACAGCGTTTCGCTTAAAGGAACGTTATTGGCTTTGAACTTGTCAATTTTTTCAGATAAATCCACCATAATTCCAATAGGAATGAACAAGAAAATCAATACAAAAAAAGTTCCTACGTACTTCTTGAGAATGTATTTATCAAGAATTTTCAATTCAAAGTCTTTTATCCAAGTTTTTTATTATTTGTTTTTTCCAATCAGCAAATCTACCATCAATTATTTGTTTTCTAGCTTGATTGGTTAGCCAAACATAAAAGCTTAAATTGTGCCAACTTGCAATTTGTTTTCCGAGCATTTCATTTACAGAAAACAAATGTCTCAAATAGGCTTTACTGTATTGAACCCCGATAGAACTATACTCATTGGTATCGATTGGAGAAAAATCTGTTTTCCACTTTTGATTTTTAATATTGATGATCCCATCCATTGTAAAAAGCATGCCATTACGACCGTTACGAGTCGGCATCACACAATCAAACATATCGACCCCAAGAGAAATACATTCAAGAATATTTCGAGGCGTTCCAACGCCCATCAAATAACGTGGTTTGTCTTTTGGAAGGATATCGCATACCTCTTGAGTCATTTGGTACAACAAATCAATTGGTTCTCCGACTGATAACCCACCGATGGCGTTGATGTTTGTTTTTTTTTGGCTAATCAATTCTGCGGACTCTTTTCGAAGATCTGAATAAATACTTCCTTGGACAATAGGAACAAAAATCTGTTGATAACCATAACACTCTTTAGATTCATTGAATTTTTTTAGCCCCCTATCCAACCAACGATGGGTTCGATCCATCGAGATTTTTGCCTCTTTATGAGATACTGGGTATGGTGTGCACTCATCAAAAGCCATGATGATGTCAGCTCCAATAGTTCGTTGGATGGCGACTGCATTTTCGGGGGTAAACACATGGGTTGATCCATCAATATGAGATTTAAACCGAACCCCTATTTCATCAATTTTTCGTCGATTAGCTAATGAATACACCTGATAACCACCAGAATCCGTCAAAATAGGTTTTGGCCATGAAATAAATTGATGAAGACCACCAGCCTGTTTTAATATTTCAGTTCCTGGCCTTAAGTATAGATGGTAGGTGTTGCCTAAAATGATTTGCGAGCCAATGGAGTCTTTTAACTGGTTCTGGTTCAATCCTTTGACTGTACCTGAAGTACCAACGGGCATAAAAACAGGCGTGTCAATAGGACCATGCTCTGTCTGAATTCGACACGCTCTAGCTGATGAATTTAAATCAAAAATCATAGAAACGGATATTTTTTGAATAGCACTTTGAAAATCGTGTATCTAGCATATTCATAGGAAAGTTCAAGACAGGTATGTTGCTACGGTCTACTTTGTATTCTTTGCATTTAAAAAGAAGCTCCGTAAATCTAAAACAGTAAGTCAATATTTCTAAATGTTTATTACGTGGTTGCCTATGTTGGTACTAAAATTGACGCTTGCTTTTGAAGTGACTTATTTTTTAAATGAATTTCACTCATAAACAATGCTTTACAAGTTTTTGTTCAAGTAACGAATCCAAAATGATGGGATCAATCGACTTCATCTTCTGCAAAAGTCTTTTCTACGCAATCTATCCCTATTTTTATTTTAGCAAAATTGATTACTTCTTATTACTTGAAATGTACTCATTATGGGAGTTCAAATTCTTTAATTTTGTCATGATAATAAAATTAGATGCCAAAACCACACCACCTTGATGAAAAGGTGATACAAACTAGAAGAGATATCGTACGAATGGTTCATGGAGCTAAATCAGGACACCCTGGAGGTTCTTTGGGTTGTACTGAATTCTTAATCACTCTTTTTCAAAATCATATGAATTATCAATTACCATTTGATATGGATGGTATTGGACAAGATCTATTTTTTCTTTCCAATGGTCATATTTCTCCTGTTTTTTACAGTGTTTTGGCAAGAAGTGGGTTTTTTTCAATTAAAGAACTATCCACTTTTAGAAAAATCAATTCGAGACTTCAAGGGCATCCAACAACTCATGAAGGTTTACCAGGGGTACGTGTCGCATCAGGATCTCTAGGTCAAGGATTATCAGTCGCTGTTGGAGCTGCACTTTCGAAGAAATTAAACCAAGACTCCACATTGGTTTATGCTCTTTTGGGAGATGGCGAACTACAAGAAGGCCAAAATTGGGAAGCAATCATGTTTGCCGGAGGAAATGATGTTGATAACTTAATCGTTACTGTCGACTATAATGGCCAACAAATTGATGGTGCAACACAAGATGTGCTTCCACTCGGCAATCTTGAAAATAAATTCCAATCTTTTGGATGGCAAGTTCTTACAAACAATCGAGGTAATGATTTATATTCAGTTAAGGAAGGATTAGAAAATGCTCTCAAAGTTGCTCATAAATCCAAACCAATCGTCATCATCATGAAAACGGAAATGGGAAATGGTGTTGATTTTATGATGCATTCTCATCAATGGCATGGAATTGCTCCAAATGACCAACAACTTCAATCAGCCTTAGATCAAAATCCAACCACATCTCTAGGCGACTATTAGAATGCAACCTTCGTCCTACACAAATACTGGAAACATAGATACTCGAAGCGGATTCGGTGAGGGTTTATCATATCTAGGTGAAACCCATCCACGTGTTGTAGCTCTTTGTGCCGATTTGACTGGTTCCTTAAAAATGTCTCATTTTAAAAAAACATTTCCAAGTCGATTCTTTCAAGTAGGCATTGCTGAAGCCAACATGATGGGAATAGCTGCTGGACTAACTATCGGAGGATGGATTCCGTTCACTGGAACGTTTGCTAATTTTTCTACAGGCCGCGTTTATGACCAAATTAGGCAATCCATTGCCTATTCAGGAAAAAATGTGAAAATCTGTGCATCACATGCAGGCATTACTCTAGGAGAAGATGGCGCAACCCACCAAATTTTAGAAGATATTGGATTGATGAAAATGCTACCTGGAATGACGGTGATCAATCCTTGTGACTTCAACCAAACCAAAGCAGCAACCATTGCAATCGCTAAGCATCAAGGACCTGTGTATCTTCGATTTGGCAGACCTAAGGTCCCTAATTTCACTAACTCCAATTTAGGATTTGAAATTGGAAAAGGTCTTTTACTTGAACCTGGAAATGATATCACCATCGTGGCTACAGGACATTTGGTATGGGAATCATTACTTGCTCGAGAAGTTTTAAAAACAAAAGGAGTTTCTGCTGAAATCATCAATATTCATACCATCAAACCGATTGATGAACAAATCATCATCAATTCTGTCCAAAAAACAAAGTGTATCATTACGGCTGAAGAGCATAATTATCACGGTGGTTTAGGTGAAACGGTGGCTCGAATTCTTTCCAAAAGACATCCTGTTATTCAAGATTATATTGCTACTCAAGACACCTTTGGTGAATCTGGCACTCCTGCAGAACTGATGAAAAAATATGGACTTTCTTCTGACAATATTGTCAAGAAGTCCATTGACTTAATAAAACATAAATAATATGCACACTTCAAAAAGGTTTCTCATTATACTGATTATTCTCAACTTTAGTTCATTGGTAGGCTTTGCTCAAGCTTCTTATGGTTTAAGTGCTGGAGCCAAATTATCTCCAAGCAAGACTCTACCCAAAGACGTATCTTCAGAAAAGTTAAAGCAAGAAACCGTAGGATATAATATTGGAGCTTATTTTGAAACGGGAGGGGGAGGCATGTTTTATGTTCGTCCACAGTTAGGATATACATGGCATAAAGTTGAACAAGATGAATTCGAGTACAAAGAGTCTAGTTTGGAATTGCCAATTTCTTTCGGCTATCGATTTGTACCATTTGCAAGTGCCTATGCGGGTCCAACATTCCATTATACCACGGAACAGGACATCAAAGGGATTAAATTCGACGAGTTTAAAGAAAATATCACCTATGGATTACACCTTGGAGCTCGTTTACACTTAGGCAACTTTGATCTTTCTTTAACATATCATAGAGGACTGAAAAGCAAAGAAGTTGATTTATTAGGAGAGGCCGCAGAAAAAATAGGAATTTTAGACACAAGACCAGATTACCTCATTTTAGCCTTTGCTATCAAATTGGGGCAACAATTCTAAGTGGCGTCTAAATAATCTGGAACACCATCTCCATCAGTGTCATCAGGTAGTCCATTAGAATCCCTATCGTACTCGTCTTTGCTCAAGATACCATCCCCATCATGATCCGTTTCTTTTAACGTGTAAAGAGATACTTGAAAAACAAGCGGAGAATATTCTGGAATACCTGGAGATGAGTTCGAATAATATCCCAAACCAGATGGAAAGAAAAAAACACCTTGGCCAAAATCATAAAAGTCGACTGTATTATCCTCATTGACTTTAAAATCTCCTGTTTTTAACAAAGAGATCCCCTCACCAAATCCTCTAATAACTCTTGTTAAATCCATCCAAATAGGGGTTAATCTTGCATCAAATTGCTTACGCGTAAGGAGTTCTCCCTTGTATGAAACAAAAGCTGAATCAGCGATATGTGGATTCATGCCACTACCTTCTCGAAGTATCAAATAATAATACTCGTAAGTGATTTCTTGATTATCTCTATGATGATATCGAATTTTTTTACTTTGCACTTGATCCATTAAGGGCGTTTTATTTGCGTTTTCACCCATAATAGTATCAATCTTCACGGAAAGATTAAAGTTTTGAGGTTCATTTGTAAAATCTTCGTAATTGTAAAAATGAGTTTTCAAATAGCCATCTAATGCCAATTGATCCGCAATAATTTGTTCAGCAGGATCACGAGGCGGTTCAACTTTATTCTCTTTTTCACAACCAATCGTAATAACTAAAATCGAAATGATACTAAAAATCAAATTGAGTTTTAGGGACATTTTTTATTCTCTAAAATATTTTCGCAAGGTACGATAATCATATTTTTGTAGTACTATTTTAGTGTTATCAAGCGTGCGAATTGATCAGTTTTTATGGTATGTCCGAATCTTTAAAACCAGATCATTGGCGACCATTCAATGTAAAAAAGGATTGGTGAAAGTCAATAATGTCTCGGTGAAACCTTCTTTTAAAGTCTCTCCAACTGATAGAATAAAAATTAGGAAAAACCCATGTTGGCATACCTTCCAAGTGTTAGACTTTCCAAGTTCTAGAGTGAGTGCCAAAATGGTAGGACTTTATTATCATATCCTCAATAGTCATGACGATCAACAGATCATGAAATCGATTAAAATCATCCAATCCCCTTTACGCCAAAAAGGTGCCGGTCGCCCCACCAAAAAGGATAGAAGAAAAATCGATTTGATCATTGAAAACTAAAATTTTAATTCTACGACATAATGAGTGATCCTAAAGTTAAAATCAAAAATTTATCAGATATAAAAGCCATAACTAAAAGAATTGCTTGGCAAATCTTTGAAGAACACTATCAGGATAAAAAGATTTTTCTAGTAGGAATAGCTCCTAAAGGGGTCAAATTTGCCAAGATGATTCAAGATTTTCTAAGGATGATTTCTGATTTACAAACTGATTTGATCGAATTAGAAATAGATAAAGTAAATCCTGCCCATTCCATTCAAATCAATCCTAAACAATATGATATCAATTCACACCCTATTATTCTTATTGACGATGTTCTCAATTCAGGTAAAACAATGATTTATGCGGTTGGGTATTTCCTTCAAAACAGTCCTTCAAAAATAAAAACGGCCGTTTTGGTCAATAGAAGTCATGGTGAATTTCCTGTTAAAGTAGATTTTAAAGGTCTTTCTTTATCCACTACTTCCCAAGAACACATTGAAGTGTTTTTTGAAGGAAAAACTAGCGGTATTTATCTCAAATGATCCACATAAAACATTTAAGAATTATCGGATTTTCAATATTTCTCATCACCATTTTTTTAGATTTTCAATCAATAAGAAGATACTTGATGGAATCCAAGTCCTCTCTTTCTTTTTAAATCTTCAACTTTGACTCTCCAGTCTCCCGATACCAACCAATGATGCATCGAGGGAATTGGAGCCCTATAACTTCCAACTGAAATACGATGAAAGATGCCTTTTTCATTTGCTGTTTCAAATAACTTTTCAGATTTTCCTAGTGTTCGTTTCTTTTGAAAAGAATCAATGATGTTTTGTCTTCTCATTGAAAGTTTTGAGTTTTATTTATCTAAGACATCAACTAAGATTTCGATCTCTTCAATGTCAAAAGAGATCAATCTCTCTTCATAGTACTGAAAGCGTTTCCGCTTTCCATCTTTCAACACTTCGTCTAATCCCTGTCCTGTCAATGGTTTGTCATTAATTCCTTGTGACCTATGTTGTAAATAGTTCGATGCTGAACGTCCATAAGCGGAAATATGTTGAGGCCAGCCTTATGTTTGTTCACTGATTTTATGAACCCATAAATGGCATTCTATCGTTTGATCCAAACCATCATCTTTGTATGTAAAGTCTCGAATAATGTTTTTTTAGACGCTATGTCTAATGCCTCCAAATCAAACACAACTTCATCGTCGAACCTTGAAACTCTTAATTCTTGAAAGATGTTTTGGTTTGTCCTAAGCCACCAATAGTAAAAACCAACGGTTTATTAAATCCAACATTATGAAGTTCATCTAATACTTTTTCAACATGATTCCGTATTTCAAAACTGGCATGTAATACTTTTTTCAAATGTTGCGCTTCATCCAAAACCAATAACGACGTTTTTTTTCCATAATATAGAGTTCTAATAACCGATTTTTCGTTCAATGAAAAATTGGCTTCAACACCAAGGCCACGCGTTCCGGCCTTTCCTTATAAACCTATCCAATTTTGTCAACCATTCTCTATTCAAATATCTTGAGACCTTTGCACTAAAATTTCGGCTTTCCGCTAAGATAGAGGATTTGGTCGAAA
>JAPORT010000049.1 GCA_026710085.1 Flavobacteriaceae bacterium
AATAAAGAGGCGTCCATTGACTATTGATGCATCGCTCCTTAACACGTGCCACAACATCTCTTTTACCAGAGCATAACATCAACGCATCTGATGAGAGGCAAATAGCAATGTCGTATCTATTATCCTCGTTTGAAGAATATCCTAAAGATCTTGGTGGTAATGTGGATATAATAGATACTTTCCCACTTTCTAAATATTTATTAAAAAGAGACTGAATCAAAACTTTTTTTGGATATCCGGAAAGAACAACAATACATGAACCTCCTTTATCAAGTACGCTCTCAAAAACTATCTTTTCTATTTGGGTTTTTAAAGTTGAAACCAATAAGCAATCATTGTTAGCTAAAGACTCTCCTAGTGACTGAGCATAAATTCTGTCGGTCTCATGATTCTTAATCGCAGATCCTAAAACCATGATTTTTCTAGAATAGCTAGTGATTAGGCTGGAGTTTCCATGAAGAAATATCACAGGAGGACTATCATGTCGTAGTTTGGTTTTTAAGGCTTTTGGATATTCCAAGTCTCCCCGAATAAAGACGCGGATATGTTCCCTCTTCCAATTTTCCACTTCCTGTATTAATAAGTTCCGACGGGGCTTATCCACCAACTTGTTAATCCTAATCAGGCCAATTGATTGACAATCCCAATCCTTCAATAATTCATCTACTGAATGATTCAGTAAATGCGCAGGAGTGAGCTGCTTTTTTATAAGAGATTTTGTGAGAATCTCCCATTCTTGAAGATTCAAAGGGTCTAATTGATCCATCGAGTCATTTTCGAATCGAATCGTTAACAACGTGACGGCTAATCGAATTTTTTCGAGATCAATACCCGTTTGCTGGGGTTCGGCTTCGACCTCAAAATGGTTGTTTTCCAAAATAGATTGAAGATGTTCTTCAGCAGAGTGATTTTCTGGCAACCTTAATGCACTCTGCATCTGTTGAAGTTGCTGTCTTTCTTTATTATTCAAGAGATTGGCATTCTCAATTTCATTTTTCTGTTTTAAAGGAGAGTCCAATATCGATTTGACCCACAATGGCACCCAAGATTGATTTAAATTTTCTACTGCCCCACTAATGGTGCCTCCTTTTTTGGCATAATGGACCACAACGGCAGCATCTGATAAACAATAGATGTACTTATTCCGTTCCATAGCAACCGATGTGAATTCGTATCGATTGAGTTTTATCTCAGGATTCGTTCGAGAAATTAAAACTAAACGTTCGTTTTGAAGATAGAAACGATTAGAAGAATCCATAGATCGTCTCAAAAGTTTATCTGATAAAACACCAACAACATGACCTCCATTCTCTAAACAAGCATTCATCGCTGTCATATCGACACCCTTGGCTCCGCCTGAAACGATCACACACCCCTGACGAGCAGCAGCACGTCCAAGTTCTTTGGTATATTCTAATTCTTCAAGAGGGACCTTACGAGAACCGACAACGGCAAGTCCGCCCCTACGAAGCAGTTCCTTATTTCCAATTCCAAAGAGCAATGGAGGAATCTTATCGGATAATCTGAATTTGAGTCGATTGGGATAATCGGCATCAAGATAAGTCATCACCCAAATACCTGCTTGATGCCATCGTAGCGATGCTTCTGCCAATGCAACCCCACGTTCTAATAGACATTGAATCGTTTCTACCGAGGGATTCAGGCGATGTTTTGACACCCACTGTTGTATGATTTTTAGATTGTGAAATAAATCTTGAGGCCTCTTTTCCATTTGATCAAGCCAATTCCTTAAACGATTCCACTGGGCAATCGTCAAGGGTTTTGGTTCACTTAAGTTACTACCTAATGACTCC
Source organism: Flavobacteriaceae bacterium (assembly GCA_026710085.1). GTDB lineage: Bacteria > Bacteroidota > Bacteroidia > Flavobacteriales > Flavobacteriaceae > Bin25. Next base: position 1,815 of record JAPORT010000049.1, read on the forward strand.
GTTAAAAGTAGAATCGCTTTAGTATCGTTAGAAAATTCCATTCTATCGTGTTATTAAAGTTAGTAGAAAATCAACTTTTTATTGTCATTTGTCGATCAAATCAAGAAATTAAATCCATCAGTATTTTATTTCAAATGTGAATGATCTAGATAATTGACCATACCCAAACTCTTCTATAGTTAAGTATTTGCTGTAGAGGCTAACGCAATGGGATAGACTTCTCGACTACCAGCTTGTCTAATGAGTACTGATGCAATGGTAAAAGTCCATCCAGAGTCTACAATATCATCAACCAAAAATACAGGTTCTTGTAATATCGGAACTATTAACTCAAAGGCATCGTCAAGATTGTGACATTGATGAAAACTATTCTGTTGTTCCTTTTGTGGTTTGCTCTTTCCTGTAGCGATCAAAACTTCTAAAAACGGCAACCCAAGTTTTTCTGCCAATCTCCTCGAATAAGAACGAACTAAATCTGGATTTCTAGCAGATGGTACATAGGTCATCCATTTTGGAAATGGTGATGGTTTCCATCGATTAAGAATCATATCTGCTACCGCTTCAACAAGATCATCAGTAAAATGACCGCTAATTTTTCCATCCCTAACCATTGATCCCCAACCATCATCTGCCCATCGTGATAAGACCCTTCCTTCAGATGCCATCAAATCAGATGATATTCTTCCTTGAAAACCATATGTTGGACATGCGTCTTTTGGGATTAACTTACGGGCTTCAATGGGGAATTCTATCTGTTGCAGAAACTTTTTTGCTTGAATAATAATACTCCCCCTATACTCATCAACATCTAATGACTGATTGAGACAATTATCGCATTTCTTACAATTTTTTACGTTGGAATCATTCAATGCTTTTTGCAAAAAAGCCATTCGACACCCAGAGGTATTGATATACTCTTGTATCTGATTCCATTCTATTTCTCTCTGACTTGTTAGGTGTTCGATGGTCGATTTGTCCAGCTTGAATTCTAAAGCAGTGCGATACCATTTGCTACCCACTTTAATGATTGGGGAAGGGATTTGCACTGACAGATATTTGAATACTTTGTTTACTTTCCCTCTTTGTAGGTTTAAGTCTTTTTCAATCTCCGGTACAGAAGCTCCATCTCTCGAACTCAAATATTCAAGAAGTTGGTTTACCATCTCCTCAGTTGGAAAAGCATTTTTTCTAAAAAATTCTATAATATCTGAGTCTTCTTTACCAGATAGAAGAACTCCAAAAGCTTGTGGTATTGCACGCCCAGCCCGTCCAACTTGTTGATAATAGGTAATGACTGAACTTGGTGACTGATAATGAATGACAAATGCAATATCTGGTTTATCATACCCCATTCCTAAAGCGCTTGTTGCAATTAATGCCTTAATCTTATTATCTAACAATAAACTTTCTAAATGTTGTCGATACTCATCACTTGTATCAAAGTTTTCAGATTGGACACTAGAGAAGTATGCGCGTGCATCAATTCCTTTTGTCCTCAACCATTTTTCTAATACTATCGAATCTCTTTTGGTTAACACATAGACAATTCCAGTACCTGAAAACTTCGGGATTTGTTCGGCTAACCATGCCATTCTAGTCGCTTGATCCGGAAGAACCATTGCCCTAAGTTTTAAGCTCTCTCGAGTTAATGTTCCTCTGTGGACATGAATGCTTCCAAGTTGGTGTTGAATATCTTCAATAACTCTGTCATTAGCCGTGGCAGTGGTTCCAACCACAGGTACATTTGGAGGCAATTGCTTGAGTAAGCCAACGATTCGGCGATAATCAGGGCGAAAATCATGACCCCAATCGGATATACAATGTGCTTCATCAATAACAAGTAATCCAATTCTGCTGGATACAATCTGCAGTAAATTCTTTAAAAATCGTTCGTTTGCAAAACGCTCAGGGGAAACCAATAATAAATCCAACTGATTTTTTTGAGCTTTAGATTCGATATCGTCCCACTCATCGACATTCGTCGAATTCATGGTGAAAGCATTCAATCCAATTCTTATGGCTGCATCCATTTGATTTCGCATCAAAGCTAGCAGGGGGGATACAACAAGTGTCAGACCACGGCCTTGATCACGAAGTATTCTCGTAGAAATGAAGTAGACCAAACTTTTCCCCCATCCTGTTCGCTCGAGAACCAAAACACGGCGACTGTGGTTAACTAGTGCATCAATAGCTTCCCATTGCCCTGGTCGAAATTGGACATTTGGATGACCAACGCCCTGTTGCAAAAGCATCTCTGCATTTTCACGTAATACCAGTGTGTGCCGATGATTGATTTGTGATTCCTCTATCATTTGGACCTGCTATCAATGAGTTGGTTGACTTCATTTTGATCAATTGCTGGACTAGCCCCTGATTTACTAGCTACAATTGCTCCCATGGCATTTGCTTTTTCAAGAACTTGTTGGGGCTGCGGGTCCGAATGAGTATATAATCCATGAATTAATGTCCCCAGAAAAGAATCGCCTGCACCGACCGTATCAACAACTTTAACAGGAAACCCATCATCAGAATAAAATCTTTGATTAAAATACAGTATCGCTCCTGAACTTCCCAAAGTCACACAGACATGCTCTAGATTGGTCTTATTGATTAGTTCCTTCATTTGACCTTTTAACTCTCGGGATGTTATTGAATAATAACGACATAAGATTTCTAATTCAAGATCATTGCATTTTAAAAAATTGGTTTTTTCGATTAAATCTTTAATTAACTGCTGGTCATAGTATGGATCTCTTAAATTGACATCAAAAACACTGTTTTTAGCAAAGGAGATTAATTTGGAAAGTGTTTGACGGCTTTGTGGATAGCGTGAAGAAAGACTTCCAAAAATTAAGGCTTTGGACCTTGATACCAATTGGTCCAAATCATTAAAACACTCGATATAATCCCAAGCAACACCTTTTAAAATGTGATAAATGGGATTCCCTCTATCTAGTATTACTTTGACCTTTCCCGTTGGGTGATTTTTGTCTTGTTGGATAAAGTCTATTGGTATTTTTTGTTTCTGCAAAAACGAAAGTGCCTGTTTTCCATCGGAATCATTTCCTACCCTTGATACTAAAATGGAAGGATAATTCAATGAATGAATCCTCTGAGCAACATTAAAAGGGGCTCCCCCAATCAGTTTTTTATCGGGAAAGACATCATAGAGAATTTCACCATAGCACACAATTGGTTTTGAAGTTGTCGAATCGAAACTCAAAACCTCTTTAGCTTAAAAAGTTTTTTAATTGAAGGGCCATCGACATATCTCCCTTTATTTTGATTTTCCTTCTGATGATGGCTTTCATCGGATTTAGCTTTCCATCTCTCATTTGTTTGATTGTTTCAGGGGCAACATGAATCTCACAATCGGCCGAAATATCTTCTTGAATTAATTGATTGATTCCTGAAGTCCCATCGATAACAATAACTGGATAACCCTTGACGACCATTTTGAGTTTACCGTCAAGCGGTTTTGATTGTTCCACTTTGGCTTTTAACCCCTCTAAAACTCTTTGAAACTCCTCCATATTTTATTTCGATTTTTAAGATGATAAATTTAAAATTCTATTCAATTAGATGTTAAGGTTCATTTTTAACCTAACGCAACGTTAAGAATTGATGTTTTTGTTTTATCCGATTTTAAATAATGAATTTGGTATCTGGATGATTGGATTCGTTGACTCAATGGCATCATAAAATCCGCTTGATAGATTTTAAATTCGTTAATTTCGACGAGTCATTCATTATGCTAAGCAATGGATAAATACTCTTTTTTAAATGCTGTTCATAGTTCTTTTTTTGAACAACAGTATCATCAATATCTTGAAAATCCAGATTCCATAGAACCTTCTTGGCGAGCTTTTTTTCAAGGATATGATTTTGCGTCAGAAAACAACGGGGAAACAACAACCCCGGAAGCGGAAGAACATCATTCATTCCAAAGTAATCATGTCAATGGTTCTTTTCAGTCCAATGGTCAAACGACTGATGTTATACAAGAGCAGCAACCTCCCGTAAAAGCTCCAACTACTGAAAATTTAATCTCTGAAAGTTCAGAAACCACAGAAAATGTGATGAAAGAGTTTCAAGTTGTCAATTTGATTCATGACTACCGAACTCGTGGGCACCTATTCACCAAAACAAATCCCGTGAGAAAAAGAAGGGCCTATTTTCCTTCTCTTGATATTGAAAACTTTGGTCTTAGCAAAATGGATCTTCGAAAAAAATTCAAAGCCGGTGAAATGCTCGGTATTGGAACGACAACTCTTGAAAAAATACTTGAACATCTCGAATCGATTTATTGCGAAGCCATTGGAATTGAATATGTCTATCTCCGCAGTGGACGTAAAATGAAATTCATCGAAGATTATATCCACCAGAATGAAAATAGAACTATTTTTAATGTCAATCAAAAAATTGAAATTCTCAAAAAACTCAATCAGGCGGTAGCTTTTGAAAGTTTTTTACATCGAAAATACGTAGGTGAAAAAAGATTTTCATTAGAAGGAGGAGAATCTCTTATCCCTGCATTGGATGCTATTATCGAAACTGGAGCCGATGCTGGCGTGATTGACTTTGTCGTGGGAATGGCTCACCGTGGACGTCTGAATGTCCTTGCGAATGTTTTTGGTAAACCCCCCAAGGATATCTTTAATGAATTTGAAAAAAAGGATTATCAAGATAGTTCATTTGATGGCGATGTCAAGTATCATCTGGGTTGGACATCAAATCGATTGACCCAAAAAAGCAAAAGAGTGAATTTAACTCTGGCTCCAAACCCCTCCCATTTGGAATCTGTGGGATCTATTGTGCAAGGAATTGCACGTTCAAAAATCGATAAGAAATTTCATCATGATCATGCCAAAGTTGTTTCTATTGTGATCCACGGCGATGCTGCAATCGCCGGACAAGGACTACCTTATGAACTGGTTCAAATGGCAGAACTCAAGGGCTATCAAGTCGGTGGAACAATTCATCTTGTCGTCAATAATCAGATTGGGTTTACCACCGATTATCAAGATGGACGATCAAGTACCTATTGTACTGATGTTGCTAAAGCTACTCGATCATTAATCCTGCATGTTAATGCGGATAATGTCGAAGCCGTTGTTCATGCCGCTATATTTGCTGCTAAATATCGAAATCGATTTCATAGCGACGTTTTTATCGATTTACTCGGCTATCGAAAATACGGACATAATGAAGGAGACGAACCTCGATTCACACAACCTCAGTTGTATAAAATCATTGCCAAACATCCTAACCCAAAAGATATTTATGCTCAAAAACTCATGCGAGATCGATATTTGGATGAAAAAGAACTGAAATCTATTGAGCATCAATACGAATCTTATCTTTCCGATCGTCATGAAGACTCAAGAAAAGATGGGACAGGGCCTTTGGTCACGGCTTTCATGGAAAATGAGTGGAAAGCCTATCAACAAGTTGAAGAAGATGATACATTCGTCGATATTGAAACTGGAATTGACAACCAGTCCTATGAGTTGATTGGAAATGCACTTATTAATCTCCCAGAGGAGAATACTTTTTTAAGACAAATTCTACGTTTGATTAAGGATCGTAAAAAAATGCTTTTTGATTCTAAAAAAATTGATTGGGCCACTGCAGAACATTTGGCATATGGATCTCTTCTTTTGGAAAACCATGATGTTCGAATCTCTGGTCAAGATGTGGAAAGGGGAACATTTTCACATCGTCATGCCATCATTAAAAGTGAGGAAGCGGAAGCTGAAATCATGCAACTCAATGAAATAAAGGAACATAATCAAGGGGAATTCAGCATTTATAATTCATTATTATCTGAATATGCTGTCCTTGGATTTGAATACGGATATGCCCTCAACAATCCCAATTCATTAACCATATGGGAAGCTCAATTTGGCGATTTTGCCAATGGTGCCCAGATCATCATTGATCAGTACCTCACTTCAGCTGAAGCCAAATGGAAAGTACAAAACGGGATCGTCCTTTATTTACCTCATGGTTATGAAGGTCAAGGAGCTGAGCATTCCTCAGGTCGTATTGAACGTTTTTTACAACTCTGCGCCCGAGGCAATATCTGCGTGGCTAACTGCACAACGCCAGCTAACTTTTTTCATTTGTTGCGAAGGCAAATGAAAGTAGATTATCGAAAGCCCCTGATTATTTTCACGCCAAAAAGTTTACTAAGACATCCACTAGTTATCTCACATAAAAATGAATTCATTCAGGGACAATTCAAACGGGTGATTCATGATGAATTAGTAAAACCCAAAGATTGTAACACCTTGGTTTTCTGCATGGGTAAGTTTTATTACGATTTGTTAGCCGAGCGAGAAAAAAGAAAACGATTTGATGTGGCTTTGTTCCGCTTAGAGCAGATATATCCTCTTCCAAAAGCTGAAATTCGGGAAATATTAAAGCAATACAGCCGAACAAAAGATATTGTCTGGGCTCAAGAAGAACCCAGAAACATGGGTATCTGGGCCTTTTTATTGATGCGATTAGAAGAAGCTAAAAATTTCAGACCAGTCACGAGAAGGTTTTATAGTTCCACGGCTTCTGGAAATAAAGCACGTTATTCCAAGCGTCAAAATCAAATCCTCAATGCTGTTTTTGAACCATCAATCGATATCTTTGCCCTTACTGTGCATTCATAGACACCAGATTTTTTTATCATTAAGTATTTTTCTATAATAATTTTCAAGCAATGTTAGTTGAAGTAAAGGCCCCTTCCCCAGGTGAATCCGTATCAGAAATCGAAATCGCACAATTACTTGTCAAAAACGGAGATTTTGTTGAAAAAAGCCAGATTATTGCAGAATTAGATTCCGACAAAGCCACTTTGGAATTATATTCCGAAGCCAGTGGCGTGATTCAATTTTCAGTTTCAGAAGGTGATACCATCAATGTTGGTGATGTGGTTTGTACCATTGATTCAACAGCACAACCTTCCCATTCTGTTGAAAAGAATATAGCTGAGGTAAAGCCTCAGATTGTCGAACAACCCTCTGTAGTATCCCCTGCCATTCCATCCGTTCCATCGCCTTATCGTCCACCGACAACATCCTCGGTAGGTCCATCTCAAATCAGTCCAAGTCATCCTCCCATTTCACATACCAATACAGTCCAAATCCCCTCGCCTGCAGCTAAAAAGATTTTATCTGAAAAAGGAATCTCTCCAAGTCAGGTATCGGGCACAGGGAAAAATGGCCGGATTACAAAAGAAGATGCCATAAAAGCAGTTCCTTCCATGGGTACGACACCTCAAGGGGTTGAAAGGTCTATAACTAGAAAAAAACTCGGCTCATTAAGACGTAAAATCTCACAACGCTTGGTTGAGGTCAAAAATCAAACGGCCATGCTCACGACATTTAATGAAGTAGATATGCAGGCCATCTTTGAATTAAGAACAAAACACAAAGAATCATTTTTAGAAAAACATGGGGTTAAACTTGGGTTTATGAGTTTTTTTACCAAAGCCGTTGTTACTGGTCTCAAAGAATTTCCTGATGTGAATTCAATGATTGATGATAATTATAAAGTCACTTATGATTTTTATGATATTTCAATTGCCGTTTCTGGACCTCGAGGACTTTTAGTTCCAGTGGTTCGTAATGCAGAATTATTGTCTTTTGCTCAAATTGAACAAGAAATCGTTCGATTGGCTACCAAAGCTAGAGATGGGCAATTGACAATCGATGAAATGACTGGGGGAACATTCACGATCACCAATGGAGGCATTTTTGGATCCATGCTATCAACACCCATTATAAATCCTCCTCAGTCAGCCATTTTAGGAATGCATAATATTATTTCCAGACCTGTAGTATCAAATAATGAAATTGTTATCAAACCCATGATGTATCTCGCAGTTTCTTATGACCATCGATTGATTGATGGAAAAGAATCGGTAGGGTTTTTGGTTAAAGTAAAAGAGAGCCTAGAAAATCCAGTCGCATTATTGATGGATGGAAATGAGCATCAAGCCTTAGGACTATAATGAAAATAGAGTGTCATTGTCCTGTAATCTATTTGAGCATTGATTTGTTCTAGAAATGCTCCTCCGATAATCACATCGATGGGGGTGCTTTTGCTTTCTGATATTTTTTGATTGATGATGCTCATATCAATGAATATCAACTGGTGTTTTCCCATTTTGAATCTTCCAAGTTTTAATTCACACTTCGAGGTAAGTGTAACGCGAAGGTTTTCTCCATTGACCATCAATGCTTCAATTGAATGACCATTTTCTTGAATTCCAAAATATTCCATTTTTTGTTGATTGACGCAACAAAATGATGCCCCTGTATCAATGAGAAAGGTTCCCTTTTTATTATTGATTTGTCCTTTACACAGCAGATGCTTTGTTTTGGTAAATCGTAGTCTCGACCTTCCTTTTTTCAAAATATAATCCTATTTTTTCGATGTTTGGTCAAAAGTATTCGAAATATGCATCTGATTGATACCCACGCTCATCTTTATCTCAAAGAATTTGAAAAGGACATTGATTTAGTCATTAGAAGAGCTCATGATCATCAAGTCAAGGACTTTTTTTTGCCTTGCATTTCTTCAAAACACATTGATTCCATGTACCAACTTGAAAGTCGGTTCCCGAATCAAATGAAATTGATGATGGGGCTTCATCCCTGTTCGGTCACTAAGGATTATCTCACTGAATTAAAATTGATCCAATCTGAGTTAGAAAAAAGACACTTTTATGCTATTGGTGAAATTGGGTTGGATTATTATTGGACCAAAGAGTTTCAACAAGAACAAATCAAGGCATTAAATATTCAAATTCAATGGGCCATCGAATATCATTTACCCATTGTGCTCCATACACGAGAGAGTTTCGACGATGTTTATGAAATCATAAAAAGCCAACACCACCCATCCTTAAAAGGTGTTTTTCATTGTTTTACAGGCACGTTAAATCAAGCCTACAAGGCTATTGATCTTGGGTTTAAACTAGGGATTGGAGGGGTTGTGACTTTTAAAAATGGAGGATTAGACAACATTTTAAAGGATATTCCTTTAGAAAGCATTGTTTTAGAAACCGATGCCCCTTATTTGAGTCCAAGTCCTTATCGAGGAAAGCGAAACGAGCCTTCCTTTTTAATACATATCCTTGAAAAAGTTTGTGCAATCCATCAACTCGATTCAGAGACAATTATCAGAAAAACTATGGAAAACACTCATGAACTTTTTCGTAGTTCGTCTTTTTAAGTTTTGAAAATTGAACATTCATACTCTATTCATTTCTTGTCTCCATTGGCGTTAATAATGACATCATCCAATCTGATGAATCAACTACATTCAGATTCTAAAATGACATTCAAATCATCCTATAGATGATTTTAAGATTCCATATCCTCATTGACTCATTTTTAGAATGACCATCAAGCTCTAGAATTTCAAATGATGAAAATACAAGTTTATCATTTGATATTCTTTAACTCAGTCAATCAATTCATGATAAACACTTCACTACACTTGAGTTTAAGAACTCAAAGCAATAGAATCTTTCGACAGAATACTATTGATTGTAAGAAAAAATAGAAATGCCAAATTGTCGTATCCAGTGAAACATCATTCGATGTTAAAAGAATGATTTACTTTGTTGACTGTTAAAAAGTCATTGTTTTGACATATAGAGAGGTGGCCGAGTGGTTGAAGGCGCACGCCTGGAAAGTGTGTATTCCGATTGCATCGGAATCGAGGGTTCGAATCCCTTCCTCTCTACAAAACTGTTAATAAGCGACTGATTTCATAAAGGTAAACACATGATGGTATCATAAAAACGGGACTTATACGCTTAATCTAAATCTTTTTTGTGTTTCTATGGTCAATTGGAGCCTATAAAAATGCAATCATTATCCTTATTTAAAATACATGAAACTTTTTCAACAGAAGCCAAAGCAGAAGCATGGTTTCATCAAACACGCTGGAGTGAAAAGCCTATTTTTCCGTGTTGCAGAGGAAAACAAATCACTGCATTAAAAAATAGAAAAACCATGCCTTATCGATGTCGAGACTGTGGCAAGTTATTTAGCATTCGGACAGGAACCCAAATGGAAAATCAAGACTTCCCTTAAAAGTGTGGGGTGTGGCTCTTTATTTATATTTAAACAATTCCAAAGGGCTAACCTCTGTCTTATTATCCAAGTATTTGGGCATCCGACAAGGCACGACTTGGATTTTATTGCATAAAATAAGAGAAATGTGTCAATGATCATTGAAAAAGTTTGAAGGAACAGTGGAAGTCGATGAGACCTATATGGGTGGCAAAAGAGCCAACATGTCCAAATACAAACGCATGATGCTTTATCATTTGGGGCGTGGGAGTGCTGGTAAGTTCCCCGTAGTGGGGGCATTACATCGTGAAACGAATCAAGTGATCGCCAAAGTGGTGGAACACACGGATCAAGAAACCCTCCATGAATTTATTAATGAGCAGACGACATCGGATGCGGTGGTTCATACCGATGAAACCCGAATCGCAATTGACAACGCCATTCTTGATGTGATGGGAATACCACAAGCTGAACCCATTCTTGGTAGAATTAGAGAACTATGGTCTCAAGAGCCGAGATTAAGAGGTATCCATAGATCTTAAAACGAAAGTTTTACAAGCACTATGAGTCAATAATGACTTTTAACGAAACTTTTCTAATCTCGTCATCTAAAATCAAATCATGGCGAAAAAACCTACCGAAAAATTACCTTTTGAATCATTACCCAACCATGAAAACATTCCTTTAGAGTTGTATCTAAGAGTTGATCGTGTGATGGGAGAAGTGTTTAAAAAAGCCAATATCCCTTCCAATATCCATTCCGATGGCTCTGCCATCCCCAAATCACAAAGAACTCATTCAAGGTCAATACATAAGTCCCATTAGAATACTAATAACCAGGTCCTATATTCGGATTTTTTCCATAATGGTGACAAAACCAATCTTTCATTGAAGGCACCGAGACTCGATACCCATGTTCATCCACTTGATGAAAAATCCCTCGTTGCCACGCTTTTTCAAAGAGTTGATCGGCTTTTTCATAATTTAAAGTTTGTTCAAAAAAAGCAATCACTTCTTGATCCGTGAAAAGATTTTTTTTAGAATGTTGTTTGAAAAATGAAACCACCAAATCCGCTTCTGATGTTCGAAGTCCTTTGATGCGTTTACGATAATATTCAAAACGAGATTCGTTGCCTAATGTTAAAACTTTCTTCAATCCTGTGTCATTCAAGACTTTGTTTTGTTGAATGTATTCTGCTGCAATGCTTCCGTACGTCACAATATGCTTCGGATACCCTTGGGTGTGCTGTTGGCAAGCATCAATCCATTTCTGCAAATATGGATGTTTGGGATCTACCGATCCTTCGATGGTTAAAAAGTCACGAAGAATTTGTTCTTCATAATGGGGTTCTAAAGCCTCTAAGGTCACGGCACTGTGATTCGCAAATCGAGAAATTCCGAGATTTTTTAAGATTTCAGAAGTCGTTCCTAAGCCTGCTATTAAAAAAATAAAGCCATGTTGGACTTGAGCATTGTGAAAAGCATCCAAGACATCAATGAGTAAGCGTTGTTGTTCTGCTTGGATACTGGGATGCCCTAATCGTTGGGCTTCATCCATGATTAACAGCATGGGTTTATTCAACTGATTTAAAGTTTTTTCAAAACTTCGAAAGGTTAAATCCAGTTCTGTTCCAATCGTCAATCCTTGAAGTTTCACACCGACTTTAAAAGTTTCGGGTTGATACCAACGTTCTAAACCTAATTGATGGCGTAAGGAGGCTAAATCATAAAGGGAACGAGTGGGAATCCAAACGAAAGACCAATCATTCGCTTCGCTATCTTGCTGAATTTGTTCTAATAATGCCGTTTTCCCAATACCTGGAGATCCTTCCATTAAAAAAGAAGTGCCTAATTGTTGTCGGATCGAAGCTTTCAAAAGATCATTGACTTGATCTCGTTCTTTTTGACGACCGTAAAAATAAGGAGCTTTTCCTCGATCAATCCATGCCATATCTCAAAAATACAAAAACGCCCAATGGTGGAGTTGGTATTAACAAATCAAGTGGAGTTGGCGGGAATCAATTCATGCCTTAAAAAGCGTCTAATTGGAACATTTTGAATTTGAACCTCATCTAATTTAGTTTTTCTAATTCCGTCATTTAAAATCAAATCATGGCGAAAAAACCTACCGAGAAATTACCTTTTGAATCATTACCCAACCATGAAAACATTCCCTTAGCATTGCACTTAAAAGTGCATGCGGTGATGAGTGATGTCTTTCGTGAAGATAAGAATGAATCAAAGCCGAAACTACCATCAGACCGATCTATTTTAGGTTAAGCGTATAAGTCCCATAAAAACGAATAAGAATCAGAGACTAAAATGGCCTAAGCATCGCGATACAAATAGTCCCATTCTGAGAACGATGATTCACTTAACCTTATGGTTCTTAGTTTAGAAAAAAATTATGGTTTCGGATTGAGCAAGAATCCTTTAATTTTATAGATAGAGAAGAAGAAATAGATGCTTTCAAAGATATTGTTAGAATTATCTAATAGAAAACAAAAGGCGCCAGAATAAGATAAAAGTAATGTCTACGCTGCTTATTAGCAATTTTCACAGTTGCAAGGACTGCATATGCAGTTTTCGCAATCATTGACTTCGCAATAAGAACAACAGTCACAACAATTTTTCATTTACATTAATTTAGATTGGGACGAAGATAAAAAATAAAGGATGATATTTCCTTTAACTCGACTTTATGGATTTAGTTTTTTATTTAACCAACACCAAGCAAAGTTGACAACTTTGTGAATCCATTTGATATTAACATTCACAAAAACACCCGCAATCGAACCTGAAACAACTCCAATTAAATATGTGTTTTTAGTCCAATTCGAATCAGATAGTCGAAGAGATATTATGAAACAAATAAATAAAAAAAGAAGAATCAGATTAAAAACTCCATGTTGATACACTACAATTTAAAGTTAGGGGATGCGTTAGATATTCTTACAAATTTAGAATACTCCTGTTTTTGGGGAACCTTACATATGCACATCTCGTCCCATTTGGTATGAATCGTTCGGGCAAGATTGTACAAAAAGTATTTAACTTTGTGTTATTATGAATGAAGCAGATGATTACCAAAACAGTAAAATCGATCTCAAATTACAATTATTGCCACAGGAGCTTTTAGACTATGATTTTGAAGTTTATACACGCAAGTCCGATGAGGTCAATGTGGTGAAGGGGTTGAAGTTGGTGCAATCGGCCGAGTCCTTACTCCAACAATTAAAACAAAAAGCTCATGAATAACGGAGCGTTTCATACCAGTGACCATCCCAAAGGATCGATGGTGTTTTATATCCTAGCGATGATCATAATGGCGATTATCGCCATCGTTCATTCGTTTTAGAAAAAATCAATGGTTCCGAAGATCGATGCCCGTTGGGTCGTTCCGAGACTTCGATTTTGAGCGGTAATCGAAAAGCTGACCGAATTAAAAGCTCCGCCCAAACTTCCTCCTGAAAGTTGCCATGAGAGTAGATCTATCTTTTTTAGAAGTCGCTGGAATAACTATGTTGGTGTTTATTACA
>JAPORT010000027.1:0-10970 GCA_026710085.1 Flavobacteriaceae bacterium
GGAGTGATATTGTGTATGCTTATGTTTTTGTTACAAAAGTCCTTTTAGAGGCTGACATGACAACATCTCAATAGTTCCCCAGATAACATTTTGGTTGCAAATTTAAAATATGCGCTAGATATTTGAACTTGGACATTATTTCAGATGAGAAAGTTAGAGATATTAAAAGGCGTATGTTTTGTTCAAAGCAAATGAAGTGCTAGTTTTTTTGTGGGTTTAATCTTAAATAGGAGAAAGCTTATGGAATGTCTTTTGTAGTAAATGTCGATTCCTGATTTTTGTTTTTTGTTTAGGTGAAGTATAAAGTGACCTCGGCAGGATTCAAACTGCCTTTCAGTGACCGCGACAGGATTCCAATACCCAAGCGGTAAGTCTAAAGTTTTATAAGTTTTAAGGAACTTCTTAAAATCAAGAGGTAACCGATTAGCTACCATATTGATTGAACTGGTTTGTTTAGAATTGAATTTCAATCATGGTAAAATTACATAAAGAGACCTTTGAATCATGCAAAATCAAAAAAAAGGGGAACTATCAGGCAACCATGTTTCTTTTTCAGTTAATAAATCCACTCATTCAATGTGACTTGACTCCAAAAAATCACGATATTTCTCTGATGTTGCTTTATTTGGCTCATTTTTTCGTCGTTTTTGAGCCGAATCAGGCTTTGAAGGCTTCTTTTTTTCATGATACTTCTTTTTAGGTTGGCATGAAAGCCATCATCCTTGGTGATCTCTTTCAATGGTAGGTGATCGACTCCAAAACAGGTTGGTTGTGGACTTTCTCTAGTCCTTTGAATCGAGTGACTTGACCGTAGAACCAACGAGCTAGGCCACCAAAGGTCTGTTCCACCACCCAGCGTTCTTTACTGATAGCCTTGTTTCGTTCTTTCTGTGGCTTAGTTAAAGGCTTGTTGCAATCGTCCTTTTCCATCACCAAGGATTCACTCCCCATGGCCTTTAAGAGCTGGTCATTCTCTTTTGATTGGTCGCCTTGATCGGCCAAGACTCGTTGTCGTTCTTCGACCGAAAGGCCTTCCATCAAAGGCTGGAGGCCTTGACGGTCATGCTCCTTGGCCGCCACCGTGTGCACACCTAAAATCAAGCCTTTTTCGGTGGTGGCGATGTGCCGTTGGTACCCATCGTACGTCTTTTTCCTTTTTTTGAACCAACGGGCTTCATGGTCGGCGTTGGGACTCTCTTCTTCTTGTTCTTCATGGTCACTGTCTTCGGCTTGAAGCTCGGGCTCTTCACGCTCGTCTTCTTTTCGGTCTTGAGCCATTTTCTTGGGTTGGCTTTTGGGGGTGAAAGGACTCGTGGTGATGCTCGCATCCACCACCGCGGTGCCTTGAAGGATCACTTCTTTGGCAGTCCGTTGTCGATGGACTTCATCCATGATGCTTTGATCGATCTTTTTGGCCGTTAACTCCGAACGAAAACGAGACAGCGTGCTGTGATCGGGAACGGCATCTTCTATGTTTCAACCACAAAAAGCGGTGAAACGGATGCTGTCTTTCATGAACTCTTCGGTTCGAACATCCGAGAGGTGGAACCAAACAGAGATCAACTGCATTTTCAATCAAATCATGGGATGATCGGCCTTTTGGCCTCGTTGTTTTTTGCCGGACTGGTCGTTTTCGACAAGTAAAGCTTCGATTGGTGGCAATCGATGATGTCATTGACTTGATTGAAGAATTTTTGGGTCGTTGTTCGGCTGTGCCCTTGATGTGGATTCAAAAAACTCATTGGTTTGGATGGATAAGATTTGAAATGTTGCCGATTGCGTCCCATAGACAAAAACAAAATGATCAAAACCAATGGTCAAATAAAAAAAGGAGAATTCTAGTCCCAATCCTTTATTTTAGCGGAAAGCCGAAATTTTAGTGCAAAGGTCTCATAAAATAATTCATCAAAGAATCGGAAGGCCGTTCCCTTGATTTTCTTAACGGATGATTTACAAAGCCTACTTTGGACTTTGTCCACCATTCCTAAAAACCAAGTGCCCGATCCAACCATTTTAAGGGGTTTATAATATAAAAAGCCCTTGTTATTTTTCGGGGCATCGAAAAATGGGCAGTACATAACCAATTCCAGTTTGGTCACATTCACTTCAATCGCTCAGCTGCCAGTACGCTCAATCGTAAATAGTTCCAATGGAATTGCTAATGTCCTTATCGAACTTGTCGAGACCATGCAGATTCTAGAAAAAAATAAGGTTTCCATTGCTTTGTTTATTTTGCAAAAATTGGTGTAAATAAATTTGAATTATTAGATGGACAACAAAGAATAACTACAATTTGTGATTATAAAGTAAATAAATTTTCGATTTTTAACAGAAATCAAGAAAGATATTATGATAGTCTTTGATAAAGAAGAATAATAAAAACGCTTTAATAATTATAAGTTAAAAGTTTGTATTGTTTGTGGGCAGGAAGAGGAGTTAATGGATTGGTTTCAAAAAATTAATACAGGAGCAAAAGAATTGTCAAAACAAGAAATTAGAAATGCTATTCACCAAGGTTCTTGGGTAACTGATGCTAAAAAAATATTTACATCAAATTCAGGCTGAGAAGACAGATATAATGAACTTATATCAAGTAAAAAACAAAGAATTAGACAAGAGCATTTAGAACAAGTCATTATTTGGAAATGTGTAAGCGAAGAAAATAATGACATAAATGATTATATGCGAAATTGTAAAAACAATTCAAATGCTGATGATTTAAGAAAGTATTTTGATTACCTATATGAATGGCATAAAAACTTATTTCCGCATTTAGATAATAACAAAAAAGGAGTAAATTGGGGTTATCTTTACAAAAGATACAAAGGAAGGAATTCTTTTTTTAAGAATACTTCTAAAACTCAAAAGGATTTAATGAATGAATGTAAACGTCCCAAATCTGAACTTGAAATAAGAAAAAAAATCAGGAATTTACGAGTATATTCTTTCTGGTGAAAGACAATATTTGGATTGTAGAACATTTGAAGAATCAATCAAACGAAAAATTTTAATAAAACAGGATTGTTCATGTGCAAACATTAATAGTATAGATTGTCCGTATCACAATAAAGAAAATAAAAAATTAAAATGGAATGACGCAAGAGCCGATCATATCAAGCCTTTTAATCCAAGAGACCCTGAATCAGAAAGGGGGCGAACAATAGAATCTAATTGTCAAGTACTTTGCATAACTTGCAACAGTAAAAAGTCTAATAAAGAATGAAAATTCGGAAAACTATCATAGATAATACATCGAAACCCAAACCCTCCACCTACCAATCGACTTCTAAGGATTTGAAGGAAGAGCATGATATGCCAGGGTTTTCGGGTGAGGAAATAAGAGAAGCGTTTTTTAAGCCAGTAAGGTAAGTCAGCACTTGATCATAAGAAAATAGCATATGGTCTATATCTCAGCTACTGAGTGGTTACGAAGGTATATAATTCCCAAAAAGATTATAGCGAGCCCTTATGAACTATAGTTCACCACATATCATTGTTGAGGGAGCCGTTCAATATCCTTTGGGGCAATTAAAGGGAAAACAGATTTTGTATGATTTTGAAAAAATGTTGATCTATCCGGATGCCAAGGGAAAGTTACTTTTTGGCAAAAAGTTCAAGACCTACAGGGAAATCATCTACAACCCCTGTCTCTATTTTATCAGAGATAAAGCTCGTTGCTCTCAATACGGTATTGATATTGACAAAGGTATTTTACTTTCGGGTCCTATAGGTTGTGGCAAGACCAGCTTGATGAAACTGATGAAACATTTGGTTCCCCACCTACGGCCATATGAGTTCATTCCATGTCGAAACATTGTTTTTTCCTTTAACCACATTGGCTACAAGACCATAGAAGATTATGACAATACCCAATTCTTCTGTCTTGATGATTTGGGAGTCGAACCAACGGGAAGGCATTTTGGAAAAGATTGTAATGTGATGGGGGAAATTCTACTATCCCGTTATGATCTGTTCCTAAGTAATCAACGCAAGACCCATGCCACCACCAACCTTAATGCACAAGAATTGGAAGAACGTTACGGGGAACGTGTCCGTTCCCGGATGCGACAGTTGTTTAATTTGATGGCTTTTGATAAGGGGAGTAGGGATAAAAGAAGGTAACGAAAGAAGATTTCCATTGTCATTCAAAGAGAAGATAGGTCGGTATGCGACAGACAAATTAATAAGTCCATATAAGATAACAAGATTTTATATTGATAGTCTAACGCTACTAACTAATTAGAGTTTTTTGCTCTCGGACTTAATGCGGAAAAACCTTAAAAAAACTATGGTTTTTATGTAAGTCATTCTGGATAAAAAAATATAAATTCGAGTTCTTATCCCCTTGTATTATTCATGTTCATGTCCTGATTAAAAACATACATGTCTATCTATTTTGTTAAAGTAGATGAAAGACTTAACAATAATTAAAGTATTAAAATGGAATTCTTTGGAATTGACTGGACAAAAAAACACATACTCAAAACAAATACTAAACTAATCTGTGCTTCCGATGACGCTGAAATTGATACAGATGAGTTAAGAAAAGAAGTTGAACCCTGGCTTTCTGCAATATTCCAAAGTGAGCATTTGTCAGTTTTGATTGGCTCAGGTTTGACCAGTTCTGTCTCTTTTATGGCGGATATCAGGCCACAAGAAATGTGGCGTCTTACCCTAGAACACGACTTGAAAGAGAAAATTAAGGAAAAGGCTGATAAATCAGCAGTTGTCATGAATCGCGGCGAAGCCAATATTGAGGATGACATAAGAGTTTCCCTCGAATTGATTAATGGACTTGAAATAATTGATGATGCAAGAGCTAAAACACTTAAAGATGAATTAAATCTTAAGCTTAAATCTTTTATAACATCGATACTTTTGACTGAAAGAGAGTTTGCTCAGAAATTGTCTGATAATGAAGAAAATGCTTTACGGGCATTTAACCTTTTAAAGAGCTTCATCCTAAGCTTTACAAGTCGTTCTGCTTCTCGTGAAAGATTAAATTTATTTACAACAAACTATGATAGATTCATAGAATTGGCTTCTGATGAAACAGGTGTCTTACTTCTCGATAGATTCAAGGGAAAAATACAACCAATATTTAGGAATACTAGATTAGAACTAGATTATCATTATAATCCACCCGGAATACGAGGTGAACCAAGATATGCAGAAGGTGTTGCGCGCATTACCAAACTTCACGGCTCAATCGACTGGTGCTTTGATAAAGATAAAATCATTAAAACCTTATTGCCGTTTGGAGCGGATAACAATCATCCTGCAATACCAAATAACATAACTGATCAAGTCGTTATTTATCCAAATTCTTCTAAAGATTTGGAAACGGCATTTTATCCTTATGCTGAGTTGTTCCGAGACTTTTCTTCCTCAATTTGCCAACCAAACTCTGTAATAATAACCTATGGTTATGGATTTTGCGATAGTCATATTAATAGAGTAATTGAAGACATGATGACTATTCCATCAACGCATTTAGTAGTAGTTGCTTGGGATAGAAACTATTCCAAAGATGGTGAAGCACCAAATTACGGATCTGCAAGAAATAGGATTGTCAAGTTTTTAGAGAATAAAAATTCTGCGCAGTGTACCCTTCTAATAGGGGAACATTTTGGGGATTTACAAAATCTCGTAGAATACTATTTGCCAAAATCTGCTATTGACAGATTAACAGTGAAAATGCAAAAAATAAAAGACAATAGGGGAGACACTAAAATTGGAGGCAATGGAGGAGGTGGTGAACAAAAACAAGAAGTTCAATGAATTTGCAACAGTTTGATTTTGATCACTTACGGAATCTGACAATAGGGACAGTAGACTATGTTTCGCCAAGTGAAATTAAAGTCGTGTTAGATTTATCAGCACCTCAAAACACTGCTTTAAATACCGGTGTGCCTACATTATTTCCTAGAATTAATGGATTTGTCCTAATTCCAAATGAAAATGGTGCTCTAGTTGGTCTAATAAGCTGGCTCGGTGTTGAACATAGTCAATATCCAAAACGAAAGGGTTTTAGAGATTTTGACTTAATTGATTTGCCATTCCCTTTGAGAAAAATGTCAATAACCCCAATGGGATCACTAAAGCAAGTTGGCAAAATCAAAAGCAAAGAATATCAACTTGAAAGGGGTGTCTACAGTTTCCCATCAGTTGGGGATAGCGTAATCCTACCATCCGATACACAACTCAAATCTATTGTAGAAAACAAAGAAAAAAATGCGAATGTAAAAATTGGGATTGCCCCAATTGCAGGAAACGCAAATGTCAAAATCAACCCAGACAAGTTATTTGGTAGACATATAGCAATATTAGGTAATACGGGAAGTGGCAAATCCTGTAGTGTTGCTGGGGTGATTAGATGGTCACTAGAAGAAGCTTCAAGAAATCTGAAAAATGGCCAATCTTTAAATTCAAGATTTATAATACTCGACCCAAATGGGGAGTACACAGATGCATTCAATGATTTAAATTGTGAGGTAAAGAAATTTAAAGTAGAATTATCGGAGGAAGAAGAGGCTATATTTGAAGAACTAAAAGTTCCTGCTTGGCTATGGAATAGTTATGAATGGAGTTCTTTTTCAAACGCTAGTGGGAGAACTCAAAGACCTTTGCTAAAACAGGCTCTCAGAGAATTAAAAACTAACGCTATCGATAGTTCTTCCGTAAGTTATGGCAGAACAAAAAGATTCATTTTAACAAATCTATTTTCTATTCAATCTAGTTTAAATAGTGGTCCTAGCAGCTATTCAGAAAAACCAGGAAGAAACGAATTTGGTAAAAAGTTAAGCTCTATTATCCATGGGTTAAATTACTATTCGGCCCAGTTAGAAGAACCTATTAAATCCGGTTTAGTTTCTATTTCATATGATATTGAAGGAATTAGAGCTGGCAGCTATGGCGGTGTATACAACGACAAGGAATGGTATAATGGATTCAAAGTAAATGAAGTTGAAACGATAATATCACTTCTTCAAGAATTGTTAACCGATCATTTCCCAGAAACTTTTGTTGATAGCAACGAAGATAGTCCTATTCCATTTGCAGTTAATGAAATAGCAAATTACGTAGATAGTCTTGCAGAAAAAGAAGGAAAGCTTCAGTTTGTTGACTTCCTCTCAATGCGTATCAGAACAATGCTATCGGACAGCAGAATGAGTGCAATTATTGGGGGTTCTGGAGATATTACTTTAGATAATTGGTTGGAAAATACAGTTGATGGAATTTCTATTATTGATCTGTCTTTGGTACCATCAGATATTACTCATCTTGTAATCTCTGTGATATCCCGAGTTGTTTTTGAATCCTTACAGAGGTACAGAAGAGTGAACAACAAGTTGCTTCCCACAAATATTATAATGGAAGAAGCGCATAATTTTATAAGGAGATATCACGAAGGAGGGGATGAAATCTCCGCATCCCAACTATGTACAGAATCATTTGAAAAAATCGCAAGAGAAGGCAGGAAATTTGGTCTGAGCCTGACATTGTCTTCACAAAGACCATCCGAACTTTCACCGACAGTATTATCACAATGCAACACATTTTTACTTCATCGAATTGTCAATGATAGAGACCAAGAACTTGTTAAGAAATTAGTGCCAGATAATATTGGAGGGTTATTAAAAGAACTTCCTATTCTACCTACGAGAAAAGCAATTCTTTTAGGTTGGGCAACGCCAATCCCGATTCTGGTGGAAATGAATAATTTGGAAAAAGAACATAGACCTAAATCAGAAGATTCTGACTTTTGGAATGTCTGGACGAGAAAATCGAAACGCAATGTTGATTGGAAATCACTAGCGGATGATTGGCAAAGAAATGATTCAGAGTTGGATATTAAAGAAGTAAAAAAAGTAGATGTACCAACTGAAGAACAAAATCTGGACAAGCAAGAAGATATCGAAGATGATTTACCATTCTAAAAACTAAATCCCTAAAAGAAATCTGTTTTATCAAAAAAATGTCTCCAGATTTTAATCAAAAAACAGTTGATGTATTGGCTAAGCGAGCTGGATATGTATGTTCAAATCCAGATTGCAGAGTTTCCACAGTTGGCCCAAATAGCAATGAAAAAAAGCTACTGTAATTGGCGAAGTTGCACATATTCTTGGTGCTAGGCCATCATCTAAGAGGTATGTTCCAGAGTTGACTGATAATGCAAGAGCTTCCATTACGAACGGTATTTGGTTATGTAGAAATTGTCGTAAACTTATGGATTCAGATAGTGAAAAATTTTCTTCTGAAATCTTACATGAATGGCGTGAACGCCACGAGAAATATATTTCCTTGGGACTCGGAAACAAAACCGATAAAATACAGCGTGAACTTTTGGACGCGAGCCTTGCTGATTTCCAAGAGTACCCTTACCTAATAAGGCGAATAGTTATTGACAAACCAGAGGCTTGGGAATTTATGCTTACGGCTGAGCTCCTCAGGCACTTAAATAATCCGCTATTTCGCAGGATTAGTGACCTTCACGAAGGCTTATATGTAAAGCCCTACAATCATTTAACTGGTGAAGAAATACTTGACTGGGCCACCAAAAGGTTAGATGAGGTTTCTAAAATGATTTCCCCAATAATCATCTTAATTGACAAGATGAACGTTAGTTGGGGAAAACCTAGTGAAGAAGGAGACCTAAATGAAATACATCATAATTATATTTTGATAAGGAACTATTTAGAACATGTAGTAATATTTGAAGAAAAAATATCTTTTATCATCGTTCCAGAACGATACGGGAAAGTGATAGGATTATTAAAGGGGCTTATTAGTTCTCAAGTAGAAAAATTAAAAATTATACCTGAACGATTAGATGAAATAGTTTTCCAGATTCAAATGAATTCCACAAATGAAATAATGACAACCATAAAAGAGACCATAGTACTGGAACCCCCAGACAATTGGGAAAAACAAATGAATAAGGAAATGAGACGACTGAGGTCAAATTATTATGAGAGCCCCGCTGGATGCGTTGGCAGTGCTGCTTTAGCAATAGTAATTGGGGTGAGCTGATAATATTTTTTAAGTCGATTATTTAGGGAATTATATCCTAAACTGTAATTTTTAATCTTATTTATTGTATTTTTGTTTCCAATATTATAAAACTTGAAAAGATGCAAAACAAAGAAAAAGAAAGGACCAGGTAAATTATTTCGCATAGGGATTAATCTCTTTGAATTGATGCAACGATTTCCAGATGAATCATCAGCGATTCATTGGTTTGAGTCGATTCGATGGAAAAAGGGACGTACTTGTTCTAAATGTAGCAGTGATAACACTTATGAAACCAATAATGCTAATGGTATGAAATATCGTTGTAGAAAGTGTCAACGTTATTTTTCGGTAAAAACAGGCACTGTTTTACAATCATCTAAACTACCATTACAAAAATGGATCTACGCTATCTTCTTGGAATTAACCAATCTTAAAGGAGTTTCGAGTATGAAATTACACCGTGATTTAGGAATCACGCAAAAACATGCTTGGCATTTATTACATCGAATTAGAGAGGGATTAATGCCTCAGATAATGCCCATATTTGAAGGGCCTATAGAGGTTGATGAGGCTTATTTTGGTGGGTTAGAAAAGAATAAACATCAAGATAAAAAACTCAATGATGGCCGTGGTGCGGTGGGTAAAGTAGCCGTGTTGGGAATTAAAGATCGTCAAACGAATCAAATACAAGCCCAAGTCATTGAGAATACAACTAAAGAAACAATGTAACCGATGATTGATTCAGCGCGAGTGAATAAAGCTTTCGTTTATACGGATGATCATGTGAGTTATAAAGGATTAGATCAACATTATACTGTCAATCATTCTATTAAAGAATGGACGGTCTCTACTTTGTTAGGAGATTTAGCTCACACGAATGGCATTGAATCCTTTTGGGCTACGTTAAAGCGGGCTTATCATGGTACGTATCATCACATTAGTAAAAAATTATTAAACCGATATGTGGCTCAATTTGCAGAAAAACACAACATTCGTTCTCTCAATACCATCGATCAGATGATTTCCGTTGTATCAGGGATGGATGGGAAACAATTAAGGTATCAAGACTTATTAAGTTAACAATTATGTACACCGGACTTCTTTAGAGACTTAAACAACGGATAATTGATTAACTTATCGAAAATTGATAAAATAAAAATTCAATAATTTATAATCGTAGGAACTATGTCTATTAGAAAAACAGTCTTGGATCATATTGGAACTGTTGCTAAAAACGATTTTTGTAATATATCGGAATTGGAAAATGAAGCATCGGTCGAAAATTTTTTCATATCTCGACTTATTCCAGCATTAGGTTATAAAGATAAATATGTTAAAACAAAAAAAAGTCTTAGTGAACTTACAATAGCTAAAGGAAGTCGTCAGTTAAAGTATAAACCAGATTATGCTCTATTGAAAAATAATAGAGTACATTGCATTATAGACGCTAAACATCCAAAAGAAAACCCGAATGATTGGATAGAACAGTGTAGTGGATATTGTCTTTCTTTAAATCGATCATATTCGAAAGAGAATCCAGTAAAATATTTTATTGTATCAAACGGTATAGTTACAATAATACATGAATGGGATAAAGACGATTCTTTGTTAGAACTACATTTTTCTGACTTCCACCAAAATAACTATAAATTCGAAAAACTAAAGTCAATCATTAGTTATAATTCTATAAATTCTAAAAGCCAAAAATTAAAATCACAATCGAAAGATGTTTTTCGATTTGAACAAGTGACAATAAATCAAGCTAGAAAATTATTTAATAAATGTCATAAAGAAATATGGAAATCAGAAGGATATGGTCCGGGTCCTGCTTTCTTGGCTTTTATTAAACTTATTTTTATTAAACTCTATGAAGATAGAGTTTTAAGGGACAAAATGGGATTGGGGGGGGGGGGGGGGGGGGGGGGGGGGGGGGGGGGGGGGGGGGGGGGAGGGGG
>JAPORT010000027.1:10980-15266 GCA_026710085.1 Flavobacteriaceae bacterium
ATAAGGGTATGGTCCGGGTCCTTCTTTTTTGGCTTTTATTAAACTTTTTTTTTTTAAACTTTATGAAAATAGATTTTTAAGGGAAAAAATGAAATTCCCCCCCCCCCCCCCCCAAAAAATTATAACGAAAATGGAAATGTGTTTATGTTACAGAAAGACTTAGTAACATTTTCCACGCATTGGATAGAAAATCAAGAACTAATGGGTATTAAAAATCCGATTAGCAACCGATTTGACACATTGAGAAATGACATAGAAATTGACATAGCTAATAGAAAGAAAAAACGAATATTTAAAAGAGATGAAAGCCTTGATTTAAGACCTGATACAGTAAAATCTATTGTCAAAAATCTTGAACATGTTGATTTATTTGGCATTGATGAGGATTTAAACGGTCGTCTTTTTGAGACTTTTTTAAATGCTACAATGCGCGGTAGGGTACTCGGTCAATATTTTACACCAAGATCTATAGTTAAATTAATGACTAGCCTAGCAAATCTACGTGCTGATAGAAATTGTTTAGATAAGGTTTTGGAT
The DNA here is from genome assembly GCA_026710085.1 of Flavobacteriaceae bacterium. GTDB lineage: Bacteria > Bacteroidota > Bacteroidia > Flavobacteriales > Flavobacteriaceae > Bin25. The sequence continues at coordinate 11,518 of JAPORT010000027.1, forward strand.
GCTTGTTGTGGAACAGGAGGTTTTTTGATAGAAGTTCTTTCAGACATGAGGAACAAAATAAAAGCAAACGATAGTTTAACAATAAAAGAAAAAGAAGATTTGATAAACACTATTACAGACTCATCTATTTATGGAGTAGATTTTGGGAAAGATCCTCCTTTAGCTCGCATTGCAAGAATAAACATGTATTTACATGGAGATGGGGGGAGCCATATTTATTACGCAGATGCTCTTGATAAAAAAGTCAACAATGAGTTAATTGATGACCCAGAAATAAAGCAAAATTTAATTGAGTTAGAAAACTCATTTAAAAATGAAAAATTTGATGTTGTTTTGACAAACCCTCCTTTTTCAATGTCAAAAGAGTCTAAAAATCCTCAAGAAAAAATCATATTAGATCAATATACTATTGCCAAAACTCAAAATTCTAATAAGATAAGACCTTCGTTAAAATCTAGCGTGATGTTTTTTGAACGATATTACGATTTGTTGAAATTAGGTGGTAAACTTATAACAGTTATTGATGAGTCCATATTATCCTCACCAAAGTTCGATTATGTAAGAAATTTTATTAAAAAACATTTTATAATACAGGCTATAATTTCATTGCCGGGTGATTCATTTCAAATGGCTAAATCAAGAGTGAAAACATCAGTTTTACTTCTTAAAAAAAAACTTAATCTTAAGGAAGAGCAGCCAAATTGGTTTTATTTTTTCGCAAATAAAGTAGGGATTGATGACAAGCCAACTAAACGACCCGATGATCAAGTTATAGAAGAAAGAAAATTAGCTGAAAGTGAAATAGATATGATACTTTCAGAATATCAACATTTTCTTGATGGTAAGAAAACCGAATATGTACTTGAATCAAAATACTTATCTGATAGTTTAGCGTTGCGAAATTGCGTACCATTATTTGGTAGAATGAAAGAAGAGTGGTTGAATAAAGGATTTCAAGTTATTACGTTAAATAAATTAATCACCCCTTCATCTAACAGAATAGAACCTTCAAATCATCCAAATAAAAAATTTAATTTTCTAAAAGTTTCTTACAAAGGTTATTGTGAAATCGAATCAGTTCAACTAGGTAAAAAAATTAAACACAAATCAATAAGAGTAGTTAATAAAGGACAGTTAATCTGTTCTGTTTATAATGCTCTTCATGGAGCTATTGCTATTGTTCCTGATGATTTCGATGAATTTGTTGTTTCAGAAAGTTTTATGGTGTTTAACTCTAATGATTTGATAGATAGTCTTGAAGATATGGCATATTTACAATCTGTTTTGCGATCTCATGAAATAAGAGCTGATATTCAATCATTATCGACAGGCTCAGGTCGGTATATTGTTAAATGGCCTAGATTTGGTCTATTACAAATACCAATATTAGATGAATTAGAACGCAATAAAATAGGAAAGAAAATACTTAAATTCCGGAAAATGAAACAACAAATAAAAGAATTATGCAAAGACAGTAAATCCCATTTACGATATATAGGTCTTGAAACTGAAGATAGTATAAAACGTTGGGAAACATCAAAACCTCCTAAATAATAGAACAACAACTGGTAAAAAAGACTTTTCAAGGAGCGACTAAATAACTTATTGGAAAGAATTTATACTAAAACATGAAAAAGAACCACTCATCATCAAAGAAAATAAATAACTTATCCGTTCGTTTTAATAAGTTGCTTAATCAACCCATTATCAATCAAAATTATAAAGGAATGACATTTCAAGAAGCGATGGAGCAGATGCTTAAAGAAAATATAAAAAAATAATGAGAATAAGATTAAAAATTACAGTTTAGGATATAATTCCCAAATATTTCATGTGCCAAAAGAAAATTACAAATCAGGGAATAGAAAAGGGGTTAGAGAAGTCGACTTTAGTTTAATAGATGATAAGGGTAATACTAAAAAATGTGAAGTTAAACTTCAAGGTCAAGGAAACCCAGAAGGGGCAGATTCTACTTTTGCTCGTGATTCCAATATATTTATTGCTGGCACTTTATCAGATACAAATATTCAACAACTTAATAAAAGTGGTATCCATTGGGTTGAATTAATGAGGCGACATGGGTTTTTACGTTTTGGAAAAATACTTAAAGAGTTAAACATTCCTCATCGACCATTAAATTTAAAGAGTGGTAAAGACATTGATAATTTTATTGAACAAACAGTATTTAGATCATAAATGATATTCTTTTATTTAGTATTATGAAACCAAAAACCAAATCTCATAAAATCAAACCCTACGACTACCAACCCAAGAAAGCCGAATTGGAAGAAGATGTCCGTATTGATGCCACGCCTGAAGAATTAGTGCGTCGGGTATTGCGTCCATTACCAGGGTTTAAGCGGTAACATTTAATCAGTGTGGTGTGTTACGATAAATCCGAAAAATCAAATGGTTTTTGGCACTTAAGTATATAATCCCCTTTTTTTAATCCCTACTGCATCTGCTATTTCCTTTAGATACAAATTGATTTTCTCATTGGTGAGTACTGGAAGTAATGTTTCAGATACTATCGTAATTGGATTTTCTGCATATTTCTCAATGATGAATTCTGCTTTGTCCAATAAAGGAATTTTAACAGGCGTTTTTGTTTTTTGCCTTTTGGTGTAAATCCATCGACTACCATCCATTCCTAAGACGATATTATCTGTCGTCAACTTGATAATATCCGCATAGCTAATTCCAGTGTAGCAGCTAAGCACAAACAAATCACGAACTCTATCCAGTCGCTCTAATGGAAATACATACGTTTCCAGATTAGATAGTTCATTAGCACTTAAAAATTCACATTGTTTGGTTTCAAACGTGGGTTTCCATCTTACGAATGGATCTTTGTCTATCCATTCTAAATGATAAGCCAAAGTCACAATCTTTCTAAGTCTCTGAAGATGCTTCATTACAGTATTATGGCTCATCGCTTTGGGATGTCCTTTTGGATAATACCCAATAAGAAAAGTTTCAAAATCAGAAATGAATTTGTAGTCAAGCTGCCTAAGATAAATGTCTGAGGTTCTAAGTTTCTTTTGCAAAAAATGATTGACATAATTTTCAATGATACCAAAATTTCTAATAGTACCAGGAGCAAGCGTTTTTTCAATTTTTTTGTTGTGATAGTTTAGAATCTCTTAGAGAGTTTTTGAATTGTCATCCTCTCCATTGTATTTGGCTTTTATGAGTTGGGCAGTTATAAGTTCTCCATTATACCTTAGCTCTTGATAGATATTGTATAGCTTTACACGTATGGACTCGATATGATTGTTTATTTCCCTTGATTCAGTAGAATTTCCAACAGCTTTTTTAGCTTTATTGTCCCATCGTTTAATTTCAATTTTTCTTTTTAGGCCAAGGTTGGTTCTACGATCATCTACAGTTACCCGTGCAAACAGTTCTGCTTTTCCATCAATGATACGTGATTTGTTAATCCAAAACAGGATAGTGAATGTGTGTGAAGATTTCATAGTTGTCATCTTTAAGGTTAAACATTAAGATGAAAGTCAAATCAACTATGGTTTCGTTTTTTTGGCTAATCGTCAACACTGTTGACGATTAAAAATCTGTTGACCGATTTGTTGACGTTTGGAATCATATCAATTCAAATATTATTATGGCCCAAAAACAACGAAACCTTGCAAATCATAGATTTTGCAAGGTTTTTAATTCGTTTGGAGTTTCCTCCTAGTGACCTCGGCAGGATTCAAACCTGCAACCTCTTGAGCCGTAATCAAGTGCAC
>JAPORT010000060.1 GCA_026710085.1 Flavobacteriaceae bacterium
TAATGCTCACAACCATCGATGGAGAACGATAAAAGCATCGAAATCAATGACTTGAATTGTACCAAAAAACTGTACTAGTCAAACAATGGACTACAGATAGTTATATTGCACTATGATGATTCAATTACAATCCAAATAGGAAAGTTGTTTTTGGGTAGATAATCATGAGGGCGTTTTTTCATAGACTGATGTTGTTTTGAAGGGTTTGTTTTCTGTAATCTAAAGGAACAATTCCCTTGGTTTTTTTGAACTGTCTGCTAAAATGAGAAATGGTTTCATAACCACATTCATATCCAACTTGTGTGATATTTAGGTTGTTTTCTAAAATCAATTTACAAGCATATCCGATTCTTATTTCCCTAATAAAATCAAAATACGTTTTTCCAGTGCTCTTTTTAAAAAATCGACAAAAAGAAGACTTACTCATGTGTATTAAATCAGAAACTTCGTTTAGGCATATTTTGTTTCTAAAGTTGTTCATAGCATATTCAATCGTCACATTAATTTTTTTCGCATTCTTTTTATTGAAGAAATTGATAAACCCTTCACTTGAAAGTTTTTTCACATGATTGATTTTTGACAATTCATTCAAAACGTTGAGCAGTCCTAATATTCGATTAAACTCTCGATGATTTATCAAATCAAGGATTTGATGGATTAGAGGAGATTGTTCATCAATGGTAAAAGCAGTTCCAAATCTTGAGTTTTCCAAGAGAGATTTGATTCTTTTGGCTTCTGGACAATTAAAAATCTTTTCTCCCAAAAAATTTTCAGTAAAGTGAATCACACATGCAAAAGATTCTCTAGAGGTTTGATAATCTGTTTCAAGTTCCTTCCAAAAATGAGGTAAATTCGGACCAACTAAAACCAATTCTTGATGATCAAAATTAGAAATATTGTCTCCCATATACCTAGTTCCCTTGCTATTCATGATTAAGATTAATTCGTATTCGGGATGATAATGCCAAGGCGTTTCAAAAGCAGGAGGCGTTTCAAGCGATGAGGAATAAGTCATAGATTCTAAAAGCGTGATTTTTTTATAAAGTGGCTTCATATTTGCAGAATCTTGTGTTTATCTCAAAAGAATTGTCAATAAAGTACTAAGATAAGTAAATATCGTAATGACTTATCCTGGTTGTGAAACTTACATTTGCCAAATTGTCAAATCTTTCCAATGACTATTTCATTCCATAATAAGGTTGTCATAGTTACCGGGGGTACTTCGGGAATAGGGAAAGCTTCTGCTATTCAATTTTTAGAATCAAACGGTACGGTTATCGTTTTGGGAAGAATAAAAGAAAAAATCGAAAAGGAATTGACTCAGCACAAGGAAAAGCTACACTTTTATCGATGTGATCTTTCAGATCATCAAGAAATCAAAGCCACATTTCAAAAAATTAAAAAGAAATTCAAAACCGTAGATGTATTGGTTAACAATGCGGGAATTCAGACTTATGGTAATGTGTTGGATACCGATGAAAAGTTGTGGGATCAAACACTAACGATAAATCTAAAAAGTTTCTTCTTATGCACCAAATATGTTTTGCCTTTGATGAGTGACTCCATCAGCCCCGTAATTATCAATATTGGGAGTGCTCAAGGGTTTGTGTCTCAAAAGAATGTAACGGTATACGCTACTAGTAAAGAAGCTATTCATGGTTTAACGAGATCCACCGCAATTGATTTTGCGCCAAAAGTTCGGTGCCTAGCTATCTGTCCGGGTGCCGTTGATACTCCAATGTTGGAAACGGATATAGCCAAATATGAAGACCGACAATCGATCCTTGAAGAAACAAAAAAAATCCATCTTTTAGAAAGAATTGCTAAAGCTGACGAGATCGCCAACTTTATTACTTTTTTAGCAAGTGATAAAGCTGGTTTTGCAACAGGACATACCTATAGAGTGGATGGAGGAATTGGATTAAAAATCGAAGGTACATAGGATTTTGAATACTCCTCGGATTGTTTGTCATCATCGTTTTGTATGTGGAGAAGGACCCATGTGGAATCCAGTGAGACAAGAAATTTATTGGACGGACAGTGATGATCAAAAGATCTATTGTTATTCTGAAAAAACAAAGAATTGGAGAAGTTTGTATCACCATTTCAATGCTAGTTCTCTAGCACTTCACCAAGATGGGGGTTTGGTATTTGGAAGTCAAAAAGGATTTTACCATATTAGTGGCAATAAAAAACTAGTTCCCATAGCAGAATTTTATGAGGGTAGTCCAATTTCAAATATTAATGATATTATTGTCGATTCTATAGGCAGAGTATATGGAGGACAGGAATGTTTTAGATCAGACCAAGAGTACACTACTGGATATTTATTTCGAATAGATATTGACGGAACGATATCTATCATAGAAGAAGGATTACATCTGTCTAATGGTATGGGATTTAGCCCTAATTCAACATTGTTTTATTTGGTTGATACAATTGCTAGAAATATTTATGTTTATGATTTCGATTTAGATACTGGAAATATTACCAATAAGCGAATTTTTGTAACTCTCGATTCTATAGATGGATTGCCCGATGGGTTGACTGTGGACGCTGAGGGATATGTCTGGATTGCTCGATTTTTAGGTTCAGGAATCACTAGATATAATCCAAATGGGGATATCGATTGTAAAATTGATATGCCTTGTGCACAACCTACCTCATTGACTTTTGGTGGATTAAATTACAATCACCTATACATCACTTCAGCAAGTTTCAAATGGGAAACCGATTTGGCACCAATAGGACATGATTATAAAAGTCATCGGGGAGGTGAGTTATATCGAGTGGAATTAGATATCCAAGGCAAACCAGAATTTTTGGCCAAAACAATAATTAAAGCAAACTGATTATAATGAAAATAACACACATTGAGTGTCACATTTTAGTGGTGCCTGATTTAAATGAAAAGGCAACTTCATCTTCCCAAGATAATATTGTCGTGAAGGTACATACTGATGAGGGGATTACAGGAATTGGAGAAACGGATACGGGACCTTGGTTAGCCAAAGCAGCTATTGAAGCTCCGGGGAGTCATACGATGGCTTTTGGAATGAAAGACATTTTAATCGGACAAGATCCTTTTGATACAACTGCTTTGTGGGACAAACTATATACTTACACGGCTATGAGCGGTCGGAGAGGGGCGGTCATTTGTGCTATGGGAGCAATCGATATGGCTCTTTGGGATATTAAGGGAAAAGCTTTAGGACTTCCAGTGTATAAACTCATGGGTGGCTCCAATAAAAAATATATTGAACCTTATGCCTCACTACAACCTCATGGTGAAACAGTTCACGAATATGGGGACTCATTAATTGAATGGACTAAAAAAGCCAAGGCTTTAGGCTTCCAAGCTGCTAAATTAGAATGCACTTTGGGAGGTCCATACAATCATAATGGTTTGAAAGGAGATGATCGAGATATGACAGGAATTATTGCCGCTTGCCGAGAAGTTGTTGGTCAGGATTTTAAATTGATGGTTGATGTACAATACTTATGGTATGATGCAAAATCAGCTCTAAGAACGATACGAGATTGGGAAAACCTAGATTTATATTTCTTGGAGACACCATTACAAATCGATAATTTGAGTGGTTATGCTACTCTTGCTAAAGAGGCACCTATGAGAATTGCAGCAGGGGAGTGGCAAAACACAAGATTTGAATTTATGGACTTATTGGATAAAGCCATGATTGATGTAGCTCAACCGGATGTAGGTCGGGTTGGTGGTTTAACGGAAGCCATTAGGGTATGTCATTTGGCTCAAGATAGAGGACGTTTGATTGTGCCACATTGTTGGAAGACGGGAATTGGTATTGCAGCCTCTACTCATTTGGCTGCAGTTGCACCTAACTGTCCTCTCATCGAATACTTGCCTGCCGAATTATGTGATTCTTCTTTACGTGTCGAATTAGTCGAAAACCCCTTGATCATAGAAAATGGAAAAATCTCTTTACCAGTAGAATCAGGTTTAGGAATTCACCTCAACTTAGATGCTGTTGAAAAATATAGTATTGACAAACAAGTATTGGTATAAACCAACTTGATTTTTTGTCTGTTATTTGGTCATACCATCTTTTCCAGTATCTCACACAACTTAGGATTAACAAAAATGACTGGTTCGATATTTATGATATTTTTTTAAGATGACCGCTCTAGACGAATCGAACATTTTCTTATTGTTTAAGGTGATTCAAGGTTAGCGACTCCGTATTGATAGGCACCTATTTTTGAATCTCATGGTATGAATTGCACGTACTCCTCCTAGACAATACATATCACTCAAATTAGCACATATTTTCTTGGCACTTCAAGTATTTGTATGAAATGAAAAAACTCTTGTGAGATCAAGTCATGAAAATAACTCAATCTTTTCTATTTCTATTATTGGGTTTTTGGCTGGGGAGCATGCCCCCTTTCATATTTTTTATCCGAAGTTCATGTTCTCGACGCTCCCATTCATGTTTTTCTTGATTCCTTTTATCTTGTGCTTCATTCCACTTTAAAATCTTTTCATTCCTTCTATCTTGTGTTTTTTCTTCTTTTTTGTCCAGAGAGATAATTCATTGTAGCGAGTATTAAAACCCCTAAACCAAAAACAATGCCAGTGATTTTAGAAATTTGATTCAAAAGTTCCATACCCATAAATCCAACAAGTCCGATTGTTAGCAATTCTATGTTTTCACGGGTTAACATATTACAAAATCATGTGATTTATTATTTCAAATCTCATGCGATATGCTTTTGTATTTTAATATCGATCCCCATGGAAACTCCTAATCGCAACTGCGTATCTCTACAGTACCATTTTCTTAAGTAGTCGCTTCTTTATAGACTCTCTTTTCTTATACTAATCTACGTTTTTAAATTACTTTTTAAAATCAGGTCATAATCTTTGTGTTTCATAATACATCCCCTTGATTGAACGGCAATGAGATTAAAACCAAACACCTACAATACAGAGCACAAATTGGTATTAGTTACAAAGCCCTTTGCACTAAAACTTCAGCTTTCCACGAAGGCAAAGGATTAAATCAAAAATCCCTCTCTTTTTATTTGGATCATTTGTTTTGATTCTTCTGTTTTTGCTATGGCATGCGATAGGAATCATTTCCCACCCGTTCAATCCAAACCAATGCGTTTTTTGAGTCCACATCAAGGACGAAGCCAAACAACGAACCAAACGTTTTTTCCATCAAGTCATGACAGCATTGATGGGCAATCCATCGAAGTTTTACTTGTCGAAAAGGACCCAACAGACAAAAAACAACGAAGTCAACAAACTGATCCTCCCATAATTTGATTGAAAATACCGTTGATTTCGGTTTGGTTTTACCTCTCGGAGGTCCGACGGAAGCATTCATCAAAGAGAGCATCCGTTTCACGGTTTTTGTGGTTGAGACATGGCTGATATGGTTTCAGATCATCGCATGCTGTCTCTTTTTCGTTCGGAGTTGGCGGTCCAAAAGTTCGATCAACAGATCATGGATGAAGTCAACCGACAACTGACTGCCAAAGAAGTGATTATTCAAGGAACAGCGGTGGTGGATGCCAAGCATCAAAGCAAGTCTCTTTTCCCTTAAAGCCCAACCCAATAAAATCGTTCAAGACTGAGAAGAGAGCAATCGTGAGGAACTACAAGAAGATCGTCCCAACGCAGACTATGAAACCCGTTGGTTCGAAAAGAGAAAAAGGCCGACTATGGGTGCAAGTGGTATACCACCACCAAAAAAGCCTTGATTTGAGGCGTACATACGGTCGCCACCAATCAGCATGATCGTCAGGGTCTACAGCCTTGGATCAAAAGCTTTTCGGTGGCGGAACGAAAATCCGTCTTGACCGATCAATGCGACCCATCAGAAAAGAATGACCAACTCCATAGAAGACAGTAGTGCTTCCTTAGTGATGGAAAAGGGTTATCGAAACAAACCCTTGACCAAGCAACAGAACGAACATTGGTTGGTGGAACAAACCTTTGGTGGCTGGCTCGCTAGTTTCACTGTCAAGTAATCCAAGGGATTAGAGAAAGTCCATAAACAACATGTCTTGGAGTCGATCACATACCATTGAAAGAGATCACCAGGCAAGACAGCTCTCATGCCAACCTCAAAAGGGGCATCAAGGAAAAAAGAAACTTTCAAACCTCTATTGGGATCAAAAATGAAGAAAAAAATGAGTCAAAGAGGCCGAAATCAGAGAACTATCGTGATTTTTTGAAGGAAAGCGACATCCAATGATTGGTTCCATTGGCTGAAAAAGAAAACATGGTTTCCACCATAGCACCTATTTTTTTATTTTGCATCATCTAAGAAAGTCTCGTATTTATTTTCTTATCACTTTTTAATTATCCTTACTGTGTGCTTTTCCTATGAATCCACCCTCTGTTATCCAGTATAGCACTTCCCTAAATGTCTCAAATAATTCCTTTAACGCTTTACTACTTATTCAAAACCAAATTCTTTTTTTTTGTTTCCTGATTTGGTTTTTTATAATTCGTTTCAATTTTAGCTTGAATCTCAGCGCCCTTATTAATCTCTAAATTTTTTGCAACTAAATCACCTTGCACACGCCCTTTTTCGCCAATTAATAGATTTTCTTCAACTTTCAAATCTCCCGTAAAGACTCCGTAAATGTAAGCGTTTTGAGTAGCTACTGTTCCATCAATCACTCCAGTTTTCCCTAGTACCAAAACTCCTTTGACAATCAGTGTTCCTTTGAACTGACCATCTATTCTGATATCTCCTCCGCATTCAATAGAACCATCAAACTTTGTTTTTTGATCAATAATATTGATAGCAATATTTTTTGCAACATTCTTTAATGCTTTACCTTCAAACTTTGCCATTTGTAAACAACTATGATTTATGGTATAAACTTAAAAAAAGTCAATTACTTTTTTGAATACATCTTAAAACCAATTTGTGTTCCATATTATGTGATATTTGATTTTACTCTCATTGTCATTAGATAAAGCGAATACATTGTGAAATAGAGAGGTTAATGTTCTAACCTCGAAAAGTAATGATAAAACGCAAATTGGTATAAGATTCAAGAATATGACTGAGAGGTTTTATGGTGGCTTATGATTGTATAAATCGCCAAAAAGTAAAATATAAAGTAGTCAACACACCTTTTTTGATTTAAAAATAAAGAGTTCCACGCATATCGAGACAGAATTTAAATGGGAATCAAATGATTAACTTCAACTAAATGGGACAACATAATTCCAAGTTGTTTTTGTCTCTCTCCGTACAAAACTAAGGTAGAATTAACAATAGTTATTTCAAAAAAGTCAATTATAGTACCTTTGACAAAACTTTTTTCAAAATGAAAGCATCATTTATTATATCGTTAGTTACAATATGCCTTGGAGTTACTGCTCATAGTCAAAATTTTAATGACTTGGATGTTAGTCCGTTAGACATAGCATCATTCCCTACTAGCTACAGAGATTCGGACAAATCCATTAGAGTTATCTATAGTCGTCCACAGTTAAAAGGGAGAGAGTTAAGTGCGTTAACTCCTGAGGGAAAGGTGTGGAGAACGGGCGCCAATGAGGCTACAGAAATCACTCTTTATGATGATTTTATTTTTGGCGAAACAAAAGTTAAAGCAGGAACATATTCTCTTTACACCATTCCAGGTCAAGAGTCTTGGACAGTCATCATCAATTCAGCTACTAATGTTTGGGGGGCTTATGGATACAATAATGATTTGGATGTTGCTAGACTTGATGTTCCAGTCAAAAAACTAGAATCCCCAGTCGAAGCTCTTTCAATGGTATTTGAAAAAGTAAAAAATGGAGCACATTTACATATAGCTTGGGGGCATACGCATATAGCCGTTCCGTTCACAAAATCTTAATCAGCAGGCAACGATTACCTCCATTTGGAAGAAAATATGCGTTCAAATATTGGTAAGGAGTTGTTAGTCTCAAGTTTACCTCGAATATCAAGGCATCATATGGTTGATGTCTGGGATTAGTTCGCTATTAGTAAGACAAAACAACATCATCTGAGAAGTTGTTTTAATAGGTTATGTGGTTATTCTCGTTCTATTTCGGAAGTATCGATTGACGTCAGATTGCGTCGTTCATGGGATTATGTAATGAAACCGTGTCAAACTAGGTTACAAAACATAAAAGTTTATAAGACCTTTTTGCCGATCAAATCATCAATCCCTAATTCAAATAGAAACCTATCATAAGCAAACCACCATCCATAGAAAAATGTTTGAAATGGTTCCTTTTAGTAACTAATTCAACACACATTTTTACTTTAGATTCGTTTTGTTTTACAATAAAAAACAAATTTCGATTTAATTTAGAATCTTGTTGATTTTTTTGGTTAAAAGTTTTTCCATGACCTTGTACCCTTCAACAGTTGGGTGTACTCCATCATATGTATACTCTGTTTTCATGCCATTGGTTCCATTGTTTAGTTCCGAGAAATAGTCTAGATATTCAAACCCTTTTGATTTTGCATATTCTTGAATCATTTGATTGAGCTTAGGAATTTTCATGTTGGGTTGCTTTTCTGGATTCCAAGGAAATTTTTCAGCAGGAAGAACCGAACATAAGACCACTTTAATTCCATTTGCATGTGATAATTCACTCATTGATTTTAAGTGAGCCAGTGTCATTTCAATAGTCATAGGCCCGGTATTTCCAGCAATATCATTCGTTCCAGCTAAAATAACCACTATCTTGGGTCGAAGATGAATCACATCACTTCGAAACCGGACAAGCATTTGAGGTGTGGTTTGACCACTAATTCCTCTATTGATAAAAGGTTTGTTTTGAAAAAATTCAGGTCGAGCATTGAGCCATCCGGCGGTAATCGAATTTCCCATAAAGACCACTCGATCTTCACTGAATTGAGGTGGCAAAAGGGCTTCATTTTGGGCTTTAAAATGATTTAGAGCGGCCCAATCTTGTGCCTTTACAAACTCACAATTGACGTGAAAAAATAAAAAAATAAAAATCCTTAAAAACATCACATTTAAAGATTTTGTTTGTATAGTTTCTATAAAAATTCTAAAATTTAACGAATTCATAAAAATATTTGTTTATTTTAGCCAAGTTCTTAAAAAAAATTAATAAATACTTAGTGTAATTATGAATTTAAACTTTTCGATAAAAGTTGTGCCTATTGTGTTGTTTGCATTGATGTGTTCTTTTGCACTTAATGCTCAACGTACCGTCATAGGTACCGTTACGAGTGCCGATGGTCCGTTACCCGGAGCGTCTGTAGTCATTCAAGGTACTACAACTGGAACAGGAACAGATTTTGACGGAAATTTCTCGATTGAAGTTTCTGATGGAGATGTTCTTGAAATTTCATTTGTAGGCTATGTTACTCAAACAGTTCAAGTCGCAGGACAGGATACGATCAATGTATTCCTTGAAGCCGACAATCAACTGGAAGAGATTGTAGTTACTGGTTATGGTTCTCAACGTGAACGTGAAATCACATCATCAGTGGTTCAAGTCACTGCTGAAGAATTCAACCGAGGACCGATTACTAATCCGAGCCAATTACTCCAAGGAAAAGTGGCAGGGCTGAGTATCTACAACAGAGGTGGCAATCCCAATGGGGGCCCCACAATTCGACTCAGAGGCCTTTCAACCATTGGAGCCAATGTGCAACCTCTCTTTGTGATCGATGGTGTTATTGGAGCCTCTTTAAATAATGTAGACCCCAATGATATTCAATCCATCAACGTTTTGAAAGATGGTTCTGCAGCAGCGATTTATGGTTCTCGAGGTTCTTCAGGAGTCATTATTGTGACGACCAAGGAAGGGTCTGTCGATGAATTTTCACTGTCATATAATGGCCAAGTGGGTGTTTCAAGTATCTTGGATCAAGTTGATGTGATGTCAGCAGCAGAGTTTGTAGAAGCTGGTGGAGTTAACATGGGAGCTCAAAATGATTGGACTGATTTGGTTACTCGTGATGCTCTAACGCATATTCATAATGTATCTGCTTCTGGAGGATTTGGAAAAACAAGTTTTAGAATCGCAGCTAATGTTCGGGAAGTTGAAGGTATTGTTGTGAATACAGGATTCAATCAATTCAATACGAGAACCAATATCAATACCAAAGCTTTTAGAGATCGATTGACAATAGATTTCAATTCTTCGTACACCAAAAGAAATCAAGATAATGGGAACGCCGAAGTCATGGAGCATGCTACTTATTTTAATCCAACAGCACCTGTATGGTTTAGCGATACTCCTTTTCGACAGTTTTTTGCTCAAGCTCAACAAGATGCGGTTGGCGGATATTTTCAACCATTTGGATTGTTTAGAAGTTACAATCCTGTGGCTCTTTCTGAGCAAGGAAGGTACGAAACCGAGGTGATTGATTTGAACTACAGTGTCAATTTAAATTATCGATTAACAGATTGGCTCAGTTTTACGGGCCAGTATGCTTCTCAGCAATCACGGAATAATTATGAAGAATCAAGATCGGTTCAAGATTATCATACACAAAGAGCTCTTGGTAATCAAAGGGGAAATGTGACGTTTCAAGATACCGATTATAGTTTTTCACTCTATGAATTCTATGGAACACTGCGAAGAAACTTCGGTACAATTGATGCGACTTTAACTGCAGGCTATTCTTATCAGGAAGAAGATTGGTTTCAACGTCAATTGTATTTACAAGATTTCCCTAATGATAACATCGATTATGCGTTCAATTATGGAGCTTCTGAACAGTTGACGGGTCAAGATGGAATCGCGATTAATAACACATATTCGAATAGAGCCCCAACGACGAAAATCATTGCCGGTTTTGCTCGATTGAATTTAGTCATTGATAACGGCATCTATTTTAATGCCTCCGTGAGAAGAGAAGGATCCACAAAATTAGGAGAAGATGAAAAGTGGGGCGTATTTCCAGCAATCGGTCTTGGCGCTGATTTGAATAAATATTTGGGACTTTCTTTTGATCAATTGAAGTTTCGAGTGGGGTATGGTGAAACAGGATCTCTTCCTGTTGAATCTGGATTATCTCAACAGACGTATACTTTTAATCCCAACGATGGAAGCACTCAAATCGCTAGAGCTACTAATCCAGATTTGAAATGGGAAAGTAAGGCCGAAACGAATATTGGGATAGAATTTAGTCAAGGAAATTTGAATGCCACCGTGGATTATTATACCAGAGAGATATCCGATTTTTTACTTAATACAGAAGTTGATGCCGCTGTTTTTGGATTTGATAGAGCTTGGCAAAACTCTGGTAAAATGACCACAACAGGGTTTGAACTAGCGGTTGATTATAATGTCAATAGTGTCTATACTCCAGGAATTGTCCTATCCACCTATAGTACTACTTTGGATGAATATGTCGTTGAAAATGGCATTGTGACAGGAAATTTAGGATCCCCAGGTCAAAATCAAACCAACATGATCTTGGTAAGACCAGGTGAAAAGATCGGGCAAATTTGGGGGCCACGATTTGTTAGCGTTAAAGATGGAAATCCTCAATTTGCAGATATTAATGGAGATGGTGATCCAGTCCATGGTCAAGATAAAGCATTGGACGACAATGTCGATTTCGAGGTTTTAGGATCGGGAATTCCTACACTTGAATTTGGGTTTTCAAACAATGTATCATTTGGAAATTGGAGTATCAACGCATTTTTTAGAGGGGCTTTGGGTCATAGCTTGGTCAATACATTTAGGGCATTTTACGAACCTAGAGTTGGTAGCCAATCTTCTTATAACTTCATCAATACCAAATTGGCGATTCCTGAGTTAACGACGGCTACTTTTAGTTCCCTTTATGTTGAAAAAGCGGATTTTGTGAAACTAGACAACCTGACGGTTTCCTATACATTTGATTTACCAGAAGACTCTATTTTAACATCGGCTTCTTTATCGGCAAACGTTCAAAATGCCTTTGTTATCTCAGACTATACAGGACCTGATCCAGAACCCTCGTTGACTGATGGAGATAATGTATTGGCTCCAGGGATTGATCGTCGGAACAGTTATTTTACTTCTCGAACGTTTACGTTGGGGCTAAATATTAATTTTTAATTATGATTATGATGAAGAATTTTATAAAATATTTGTTTACCATCGCGACTGTTATTTTTATAGGTGGGTGTGACTTGGAAGAAGAGTTGACAGGACAATATACAGAACCAAATACAGTCGCAGGTTCAGAAGATAAAGATATCCCCCTTGACAATAGTGGAGGGCAGTTTGATGGACAAATTGTTAATGATGATTTGGAAGGTGCTTTCGCTAAACTCCGGGATGGTACGGCAGGCCATAATGGCTATTGGTCTATTGTCTCCGTTGGTGCAGATGATCTTTTTGTTGGACAAAAAGGTGGTGATTGGTTTGATGGTGGTACTTGGTTACAAATCCATCGGCATACCAATAATGCAACTCATGAAGGAACAAATAATGCATGGGGTGCAACTTATGGAGCTATCAATGAAGCCAATAATGTTCTTTCAAGAGGGGGGCTTAGTGATAACGAAGTATCGCAATTGAAAGTGCTTCGAGCTTTTTTCTATTGGAGGTTGCTCGATACGTGGGGTAGAGTCAAACTTATAACGACTCCTGGTCAAGACGTTCTTCAATCTTCACGTTCAGAAGTTTTCAACTTTGTTGAAAAGGAAGTGCTCGATGCATTAGGCATTAATGAGGTATCGGCTTCTATGGATTTGACCAATAGTCCTCTAACCACAAATGATCGAAAGTATCGAGTCAATCAATTTGCTGCTTTGGCCTTGTTGACTAGACTCTATTTGAATGCGGAAGTTTATACAGGAACTGCAATGTATCAACAAGCAGTCGATGCTGCTACGTATATTATTGACAATGGCCCCTATACCTTAAGCGATGAAAACTATAGCATTAAAAATCTTGCAAAACGAACCCCTGATGCTGCTACAGCCACTGCTGGAAACATCAACGATCCGGATAACCTAACAGGTTATGCAGCTGTTTTTGCTCCAAATAATCAGAATAATCCAGAGATTATTTGGTCCGTTAATTTTGCTTCAAATTTGGGTGGGATGAATTTTGCTCAAATGACATTGCATTATGCGAGTCAAACGACGTTTAACCTTGCGAATCAACCATGGAATGGGTACCAAACGGTTACAGAATTTTATGGTTCGTATGCTCGCAATGACCGAAGATTGTCTAATTTTCTGGAGGGCCCACAATATGATTATGCAGGACGTCCGTTGATTGATTGGGCTGCCGATGATTATTCCGATACTGGAGCTCAGGAAGTCGATGTAAACTATACGCCCTTTAATAATGAATTAGAGCCTAATGCTTGTCGACAATGTGGAGTTCGTATGTACAAATTCAGTTTTAGACAGTTTCAGCAGAATGATATGGATAATGATTTCCCGCTATTTCGATTGGGTGAAGTTTATATGAATCGAGGTGAGGCGCGAGCTCGAGCTACTGGCGATTGGTCTCAATCACTTTCCGATATCAATATGATTCGTCGCAGAGCTGGGGTTCCTGAATATACTTCAATTTCGGCAGAGGAATATTTAGCCGAAAGGGGTCGAGAGTTTTACCAAGAAGCACTGAGAAGAACCGATATGATTCGATTTGGAAATTGGGGCGATACTTGGTGGGAAAAAGATAGTCCCTCTGAACCATTCAGAACTCTCTTTCCAATTCCACAAGGACAGATTGATGCTTCTAATAATACTTTAACTCAAAATCCTGGATACTAACAAGATCAATTCAATATTTTGAATTTATATAAGGGTTGTTTTGAGGCAACCCTTTTTTGTTTGTATTTGAAATACAAAGTAGTTCACATGGATGATTTGGACAATGGAATCAGAAATTTCAGAGGAAGTGTTTTGCCCTGATCAAAAAGGAATTTGAAGTGATAGTTGTTGAACAAAACCCGATATTGAGAATACAACACTGAAATTTGCAATCACTTTGCTGGTGCTATTATAGCTGATTTACATTACTATATGGATAGCCAAAAGTCCATGATAATGGTTCAGGTGTAATAGAAAAATTATGGGATTTATATCCTTTCGTAACCGTTCCATTAGGAATAATCTTGAAAAGCCGATTGACACTTCATTGTATTCAGCCCTCCATATCTAGTAGCAAGGTACCTTGATACAATGGGTCTTACAAACACTCCATGTCCGTATTTTTGTATGGTCTCCATCCCCGAAGCCCATATGTTTCGACTTGCATTAACATCAGCATTATGGGAATTATATACCAAAGTGGCAAAACCCATTTAAAAATAGTTGAATTTCAAGTTCTATATCTCCTACATTTTAGGATTGTTATCTACGTTAGGAGTATTCAAAGAATGAATGATTTGTTGCATTTTAGCACTGGGTTTCATGCCTAAAGCCTTATGATATTGCTGGTATTCTTTGATCATCCAGGTTCGCATCGATGGAATGGGTATTTGGTAGAAGCTATTTTGTTTAATTTGAACAATGCCTTTAGCAATTAAGTGATTCCATGTTTTTTGAGGGGATTCGATGTATGGATTTAATTTGAAATCTTGGATCACTTGATAGGAACCGATACCGTTTTTTTTACTTTCATTTTCAAGTAAAGTATGATAAATAGAACATCTTATTTGAGGTATTATTTCATCAAATCGACCGTGATAATACTGGTTTTTTAGTTGGGATCCTCTTTGTAATGTTTCATTCCATACATTTTGGGATAAATTACCCTGATGATGTTGTAATAATCTGGAAGCCGTTTGAGCATAACAAATAATATGTTGTGGCCATTGATGAGTTTCTTTGGAAATCGTTTGAATGAAGTCATCTAAATCGGGATGTTTTGAATCTAATTTGGCTTCTTTCACTAGATAATCTTTTAAAATCGCATATTCTGATGCTTTGTCCAAAGCTTGTAAATTAATCACGCTATTACTATGAAAACGGGATATATCAAAATCGCGATATAGTTTCTTTGTATTTCCTAATCCAGTAAATAAAGTGACCAATCCATGATGACACTCTAAATTATGAATCGATTGGATAGTAAAACGTATGGTATCCATGGAGACTGGATCATTGCGTAATCGATCTCCTATAATTTGAGCTTCATCTAAAACCAATAAAACGGGTTTTGTTAATAAAGATAAAATTTCAAAAACATCATCTTCTATTTTTTGGTATTCTATTTTTCCTTTAAATACTTTCACATTGAACCCGATTTCTTGAGCAACTCTTTGAAATTTTTTCCTTC
>JAPORT010000116.1:0-15734 GCA_026710085.1 Flavobacteriaceae bacterium
ACTGAAAAAGAAAAAATAATTTCCTCATAGCACCCTATTTTTTTTGATTTTGCATTATTCAAAGGTCTCTATAATCTACTTTGGTAACCGCATCTCAATTCAAGATAAAATAACATCAACAGAAAGAATCAATCATAGAATCCTAAAAGCGGATACCACACCAATCGTTAGAGAACCCTTTGAATTAATTCAGATGTTGAAGAATCATGAGAATGAGCAACTTGATGTTGCATATCAGATAAGACTTTTGAAGCTAATTGTTTTCCTAATTCAACGCCCCACTGATCAAAACTGAAAATATTCCAAACAATCCCCTTGACAAAAATTTTATGTTCATACATGGCAATTAAAGAACCTAATGTTTTAGGAGTTAGCTTTTTGATTAAAATGGTATTGGTGGGTCGATTTCCCTCAAAAACCTTATAGGGAGCAAGCCGCTCAATCCATTGCTTTTCATAACCAGAAGCTTTGAGTTCGTCAATCGCTGCATTTAATGATTTACCTTGCATGAGGGCTTGGGTTTGAGCAATAAAATTGGCCAATAATTTTTGATGAGCCTCTTTTTTGGAATGCAAACTCTGAGTGAACGAAATAAAATCAGCCGGAATGAGTTTAGTCCCCTGGTGTATTAACTGAAAAAAGGCATGCTGGGAATTGGTTCCAGATCCTCCCCAAATAATGGCTCCTGTTTGATAGTCTACTTTCTGACCATTACGATCGATTCCCTTTCCATTGGATTCCATAAAGCTCTGTTGCAAATAGGTGGGTAAGTTTCTTAAGTATTGGGAATAGGGAATGATGGCTTCACTATCGGCATGCCAAAAACTGTGATACCAAATACTAATCAAGGCAAGAATGACTGGAATATTTTTTTCAAATGGCGAATGTTGAAAATGTTCATCCATGATCCCAGCTCCAAGTAATAGTTGATCAAAATGTTGGGGACCAATGGCCAAACAAATCGACATACCGACACAACTCCAAAGAGAAAATCGTCCACCAACCCAATCATCCATAGGCAAAATATTAGACGATGGAATACCAAAAGCTTGACAAGCCGCTACATTGGTTGAAACAGCGATGAAATGCTTGGTAATGGCACTTCTGGGGGCAGATTTTCGAAACCAATCTCGAACCGTAATGGCATTGGTCAGCGTTTCTTCGGTCGTAAACGTTTTGGAGACAACGATAAACAAAGTCGTTTCTGGCTCTAGATCTTTTAACACTTCTTGAGCATGATCTCCATCAACATTGGAAAGAAATCGAACCTTTAAGCGGGTTCTATAAAACGCTAAAGCTTCGTAAACAAATGCAGGCCCTAAATCGGAACCACCTATTCCAATATTCACCACCGTTTGGATGGGTTTTCCAGTAAAACCTTTCCATTGTTTATTGATGATTTGGGAAGCCATCCCAAACATGTTTTCTTTTCGTTTTTCGACTCTTGTTAAAATATTTTTCCCATCAATAAAAATGGGGGCTTTATTAACCTTCCTTAATGCGGTATGTAATACGGCACGATTTTCTGTGACGTTGATGTTCTTCCCAGAAAAATAATCGTCCATGGCTTGGTCCAAACCACACTGGTGCGCTAAATCAATCAATAATGTCATTGTTTTTGCTGAACAACGATTTTTGGAAAAATCCAAATAAAAATCCTCCCAATCAATACTGAATTGATCAAGACGGTTATTTTCTAATTGAAAATGATCGGTAATGGTGGTACTTGAAATCTCTTCAAAATGGCTTTCAAGTTGCTTCCAAGCTTTGAGAGATTTAGGGTGATGACTGGGAAGAGCCATTGGTCTTGTTGATATCTGACTTTTGAACGAGTTCGGTATCATCAGTATGAGATTCAATGGATTGAAAATGAATTAAATCCAGTTGATTTTTGGTCGATGTGATTTTTTCAACATAAGCTAATCGTTGTGTTTCCTCCATGGGATCAACCGATGGAAGATCTTCTTTAAAAGGATCCACTTGAACTCCTTTTTTCCAAAATCGATAACAGACATGAGGACCAGAAGTATTTCCTGTCATCCCCACTGTGCCGATGATTTCCCCTTGTTTCACAAATTGTCCTTTTTTAACATGAATTTTTTTATTCATGTGTAGGTATTGAGTGGAATAGACACTGTTATGACGAATTTTCACATAGTATCCATTAGCGGAAGTATAGCCCACTTTTTCGATGGTTCCATGAGCAGTCGACATAATCGGTGAACCGAGTGGAGCTGCAAAATCAGTGCCTTTGTGAGGGCGGACGCGGTAATTATAAAGAGCGATACGACGCTTGAGATTGTATCGAGATGTGATGCGACTTCGGGCAACAGGAGCCGTTAAAAATTGTCTTCTGAGATTGTTGCCATGTTCATCAAAATATTCTGGACCAAACCGAGGATCAGCCATGTGCTGAAAGGCATACAAAGGTCTTCCTCGATGTTCAAATAAAGCGGCTTTGATTTCTTTAATCCCGATGGATAAGGAATCATCTAAAACTTCTTCGACATACACCACTTTGAAACGATCTCCTTTGTGCAAGTGAAAAAAATCGATCGTCCAAGCATAAATGGATTCTAAGGAATTAGATAATCCATAAGGAATATCGGAATCCAGTATGGTTTGATCGAGTGAAGAGTTAATGACCCCTGAAGATTCTCTTTCGACGTAGGTTATTTTTCTTGGAACTTTTTCGCCATAGATGCTGTCTCGTAACTTGATGAATGTGTATGAAGTTGCTCGGGGAGGATGATAAACAAAATACTCGGGTCGGTGCAAACTGTCACTAGAAATAAAAATACTGTAGGGATTCCCTACTTTAAAATCCCTAGAATAATCAATGCTATCTTTTGTATTCGAAACAATATGATGGATTTCAGCATGAGAAAAGTCATGCTTTTCCAGGATTTCACTAAAACTATCGCCCCAACGAAACTCGTCTTCGATCACTTGATAATGCTCCAAGTCAAGTCCAAATTTGACATTAGCCATTTTAGAATTTACATCTTCTTGATTCTTAGCGGATGGGGCTTGTTTGCAACTCCATGCAAATCCCCCCAATAAAACAGTGAAAAAAAACAACCTCCAAATAGAGTTCGTGTTCGATTGATTGGTTTTCGTCATGATGAACTGGATCACAAAGTTATAAGATTAATCAACTACTATTTTAAATGGGTGAGCTAAATTCCTCACTTTTTCTAAATCGGCTCTAATATTTCCAATCGAAAGACTTGCTTGGAGACGAATGGGAATGCGGTTGTTATCTTCAGAAATCCATAGCGTTAAACTGTTTCTTGTTTTAAAAACCCGACCGACTTTGACCGAAGGTTGAAATTTCAAACACCAAATTTTTCCAAAAGGAGTCCGAACGATTTCTCGACCTAGGTACTTTAAATCGAGCACATAATTTTCCTCATCAAAAAACATATTGAAGTTGAACGTTTCACCTATATGGAGGCCCCGTTTCGGAAGAATATTTCTCAAGTAATAAAAAATGGAAATCAAATCTTGAACATTCGATAAAGTAGAAAATGTTGTTGTGGTCTCATTTTCAAGATCATTGACCGTTGCTCTATGATTTTGATGATCGAACCGAACATGAACATTTTTGGTATATCCATTTTCATAGATGTCTCGAATAAAGTACTGTGGCAAACCAGAATTGGGATCAAAAAAAGTTTGATAATCATCATCAACTTTATAAAACCACCGAAAAAGTCCAGTCGTTTTCCCCAATACCTGGGCATGGAAGACTTCTTTTCCTTCAAATTCAGTTTGATTCAATGAAAATCGCGCATGTGCGGTATTGAGGAAGCCAAAGTGAATGCGCATTTCAAACCATTCCCCATCTTTAAATGCTAGAGATTTATTTTCAAATTGTGCTAAAGAAATATTTCCCAAAAGACATACAAAAGCAGAGCATGCAATGAGGAGAGACTTCATAGAGCACCAAAAATAAAATTAAAGTAGAGCAAGTTTCTTTATTATGAGTCAATAGAGACGATCATCACATCAATTGGTTACAAGTTTTGGACCGTAAAAAAAATCAACCTTCGTTGATTGAAGAAAACTGACAAGGCCAATCCATCTAACGTCTTGGAATCAAAAGGTTTTATTGGGACTATAAACGCGAACATAATCAATCATATATTGTTGTGGAAATTGAGTCAAATCACCAACGGGACCTCCAAAATTCCCTCCGATAGCTAAATTCAGAAGTAGAAACTGAGGATTGTCAAAAGGATAATTTTTTTCATTTTTAACTTCGGGAGCATATCGATAAGTCATTTGATCGTCAAAATAAAATTCAATTGCATCAGAAGTCCAGTTGATGGCATAGACATGGAATCCTTCTTCAACATTTGGAATCATGGTGGATTGTTTGTTTTGAGTTGTGAAATAACTACTAGTGGTATGGATGGCATTGTGAATCATGCCAGGTTGTTTGCCAACGTATTCCATGATATCGATTTCTCCACAAGCAGGCCAACCAACTTCTTTGATATTAGCTCCCAATAACCAAAATGCAGGCCAAAGACCTTCACCACGTGGTAATTTGATTCTAGCTTCGATTCTCCCATAAGTAAATTCTCTTTTGCCTTCCGTTTTGATTCGGGTTGATGTATAGGCGTTTTGATCCGATTTTTTTGCTTCAATAATCAGGAACCCATCTTGTAGTCGATGGTTTTCTTCTGTGTAATGTTGTAATTCTTGATTGCCCCATCCACACAAATGAGGACAGCCATTTCCTAATTCAAAAGTCCAGTCATTGAGATTGATTTCATCGTCTTCAAATTCGTCAGACCATACCAATTCGAGTTGATTGGCACGATAGAAATAGAGATTATCCAAATAAATTATCGATCCAGAATGGGGATCACCGAGCTCTTCAATTTTAAATTGAAAGACTTTTGTTAAATCCACTCCGTTGGAAGTATCGGAAAATCGATCCAAGGGAATATCCATGCTAATCCACCTCTTTTTTTGATGGGTTGGTAAAGGATAGGAAACTTCTGTTGTAGGTTGAGTCGAAATCAAAGACAACCGTAAATTAACGGCAGAAACCACATAATAATCGATATGAAGATGAGTCATTTGAGATACATCCAATCCTTGATTGATGGGAGCAAACTCAATGCCTTGATAGTCTAGTTTAAAATATTTTAAAAGCGAATTAGCAAGAGAATCTCGGACAATGGAGTGCTCAGTTTGTTGACCCCATTGAGGATAGAGGTTCACCTTAGGAATAGATGGATATGGATCGCTAAAAACAGAGAAAACATTTGCGGTTGGATTTTGGGGAGTGGGCGGTTGGATTTTTGGGAGGTCAGAGACTTGGTTCGGGGTTGAAAACGCAATATTGTCAATATAGTATGTGGTTTGCGTTTCATTGACATTTCCAAGGTCTAAAATCAGAGTCATGCGATCAAAACGATGCGTATCCGACGGAGGAAAATCATGAATTAGCTTCTCCCAAGAATTAGTTTCCGTGGTGAATACTTGAGATTCTGAAAAAAGGCCGCCATTGGTGCTATCTTCTAATTTCAGCAATACTTTTTGTCCTGGTTTTTTGGAAAATACATCGAGAGATATGGCATTCATATCCTTGGGAAAATCGATTTTGGAGTTTAAATCAAAAAAGAATCCAGCCCAAGATTCCACATGGGGTTGTTCTGTAATCGATAAAACAGTTGAGGAATGATTGATTGGAGATGTTTTGGGATTTTGTGCATACGCAACTTGAATATAATTGGATGGTGAGTCGTGTTTTCTTCCAAATCGCCCCCAACTTCCCTTTCCTATGGATTCACCAACGAGATCTTCAGTTAAAAATGGATTACCACGACATTCAAAATCGATGGCTTGTTGATTTAAATCAAGAGGGATCTCTTCAAATTCACAAGGAAAAAATAGTTTTTCAACTAGAGTATCCAATGTGTTTTGATTTAGGTCATGAGGTAATTCATTCAAAAGATGAAAAGATCCAAACAATGGGACTCCCATCAACAATCCAAACGTCAAATTTATCAATCCCTTTTGAGTCATCATTTTATCTAATCGGGCTCATATACTCGGACATAATCCACAATCATTTTTTGAGGGAAGACAACATTGTCTCCCACGGGTCCTCCAAAAGTTCCCCCAATGGCAACGTTTAATAGGAGGAACATGGGTTTATTGAAGGGATAAGTTTCATTATTCTTTGGAGATGGTGAATATTGGTAGGTTAAGCGATCATTAAAATAGAATTCGATGGCTTGAGCGGTCCAATGAATGGCATACACATGAAATTTTCCTTCTAAATCTTCAACACGAGTGCGTTTAGAATTCGCTTCTCCGGCATGACCACTTGGGGTATGAATCGCATTTTGGAAGATACCAGGTTCTCTTCCAACGTATTCCATAATATCGATTTCTCCACAGGCTGGCCATCCCACATCTTCTATATCAGCACCCAATAACCAAAAAGCAGGCCATAATCCTTGACCTTCAGGCAATTGAATACGAGCTTCAATACGACCGTATTGAAATTCTTGAAGACCTTGCGTTTTGATGCGAGAAGAAGAATATCGATTGGGACCACTTTTTCTCGCTTCAATGGTGAGCACTCCATTGTTAACAGTGTGGTTAGCTCTTGTATAATTTTGAAGTTCTTGGTTTCCCCAACCCCCTCGACCGACATCAAAAGTCCAATGTTTATCATTTAATGCATCACCATCAAAATTATCTTCCCATATCAACTTGGGATCACCGTTGTTAGGGGATGGAGGATCTACATCATTAGGATTGACGTTTGAAGGGGATTGTGGAGGAGGATCAAAACCACCACCAGAACAACCCATAAAAAACAAAAGAGTAACAAAACGGGCTATCGCAATGCATCTCGATTTGAATGGAACCGTTGATTGTCCATAAACCATAGGAGCGAAAATACCAAATTTAGAAAGTTGAATCAATCTGTTTCGATCATTGTTGATGGATTACTGAAGATGAAAAACATAACCAAACGATGATCTTTAATGGACTCCAGATTTGAATTTTTTCCATACCCAAAACAATAAAACCAAAGACACGGTGGCAATGATTAACGTGATTAAAAATAGGGATTGTTGATTGTATAGTAAAAAGCCCGTACCAAAAAGAATACTATAAATGGCGACCGAACCCAACAACATGCAGATGATTCCATTGGTGATGTCCCATTGAGAAGCCTTTGATTTTAGTTGCCCCTCTTTGGATAGGGCTTTTTGTCTAATCTTTGACCAACCGATTCCCGCTGGCTGAATCAAATGATAGAACTGAAATAAAGTTTGCTCTTTTTCAGGTTTGGTCAATAAAGTGACACCGACCCAAAAAACAGTGGTGATCCCCACGCCGAGTAATAATTGGATCACCGACTCTATTTCAGCAAAACCTAAGTTGGTGTGAATGATTTGAAAATAGACGGCGACTAAAAAACTAACTACCATAGCAGTGAGTTCACTGTAGATATTGATTCGATACCAAAACCATCGAAGAATAAACAACAATCCTGTTCCAGCCCCAATTTGAAGCAATATTTGAAAGGCTTGCAAGGCATTACTTAATGCCAACGCTAAAGCTCCTGATAGGACCATCAATAAAATCGTAGAAAGACGACTGTAGAGCACCAATTTTTTTTCACTAGCTTTTGGATTGATAAATCGTTTGTAAAAATCATTGACGATGTATGACGATCCCCAATTCAAATGCGATGAAATAGTCGACATAAATGCTGCAACTAAACTAGCCACCATCAAACCTAGGAGCCCTGTGGGAAGGTAACTAAGCATGGCGGGATAAGCTAAATCATCATTGATCACACTAGGATCGATTGTTGGAAAAGCTTGTTGTAAACTTTGCAAATTTGGAAAGACAATGATGGATGCTAAAGCAATTAAAATCCATGGCCATGGTCGGATAGCATAGTGCATAAAGTTGAACAAAAGGGTTGCCCAAACAGCATTCTTTTCGTCTTTAGCCGATAGCATTCGTTGAGAAATATAACCTCCGCCCCCTGGTTCGGCACCAGGATACCAAACACTCCACCATTGGACAGCGATGGGTATGAGAAAAATGGTAATGAAGATTTCGGTATTGGAAGGAGGGATTAAAGAAAGTTTTGGAGTGATGGCACTATGATTCAATAGATTAGTTAAACCACCGATTTGGGGAAGATTTAAAATGAATATAGCTGCAGCAATGGTTGCTCCTATGGCCAATAAAAATTGAAAAAAATCAGTGATGATTACCCCTTTTAATCCACCCAATGAACTATAGACGACCGTAATTAAGGATGCGATAAAAAGCGTTTCAAAGGAACTTAAGCCTAATAAGACAGCACCAATTTTAATAGCAGCTAAACAAACCGTAGCCATGACCATGATATTGAACAAAAACCCCAAATAGATGGCTCTAAACCCTCTCAAAAAGGCAGCTCCTTTTCCACCATATCGGATTTCATAAAACTCTAAATCGGTTAATACTTTGGATCTTCTCCAAAGTCGGGCATATAGAAAAACAGTGAGCATTCCAGTCAGGAGAAAGGCCCACCACACCCAGTTTCCTGCAACACCATTTTTTCGGACAATATCAGTTACTAAATTGGGAGTATCGGAAGAAAAAGTGGTTGCCACCATCGAAATGCCTAACAACCACCAGGGCATATTTCTTCCCGATAAGAAAAATTCAGTGAGGCTTTTCCCAGCCGTTTTTGAAGAATAAAGACCAATGGCTAATGAAATAACAAAAAAGAGAATGACAATGATCCAATCGATAGTTTCTAGTTGCATAGTGATTGATTTACAAAGGCAAAATAAGAAGAACTTTCAAACCAAAGACAAAATGACTTGAATCATGAGTCAAGGGATGATGGCCGAGTCACCATGTTTTGCCATCATTTAAGCATGACTAAAGTTAACTTCAAAAAGAAGTCCGGTCGGATGATTTATTCAGTTCGATCGAATTGATGAACTGTTAATTCCATAGCCATTGTAAAGCCTAGAGGCATTTTTAATTTTGCCCATCGCTGCTTTTTATGAGCTCGAAAATAGATTGGAGATGCATACATGTTCAACCCAATACCAATACTTGGACGTTCTTTTTCAGAGGATAAATCTTCCTTATTTTCTTGAGTTTCAACATTAACACGAACCCTTGCCTTCACAGAAGCGTCATCAGATGTTGATACTTCATGAGACTCTTGTTTGAATCCTAAGAGTTCCTCATTGGTTGAATGCTGCTGATACGAAGACTTTTTTTCAAAATCAAGTAATTCCATGGTTGCGATAAAATCATTTTCCATATAAAGCATCTCGTGACGTAAATTCACATCGTATTGCCCATCTTCAGTCACTTCTAGTAAGATCTCATTTTGATTCACTGGAGTAAGACTCATTTGATCGTCTAATTCGATTTTTAAACGAAAAGTCAAAAATCGCAGCTTTAAGTTTGTCGAATCTAGAGAAACGCCAGCATCATCCATTTTTTCAAATTTATTTTGATTGAAAATCCCAGCGCTTGTCGTTGGACGTTTGATTTTGGCAATATTAGGATTGATTTCATAAAAGTTGATTCTGAAGAGAAAAGGAGCTCGTTTCACATTGTCGAAACTAAATTTCAAATTTCTTAAGTAAAATACTTTTCCACGAGGAACGTTGATATACCTTCCCATTTCAGCTCCCTCTTGATGGAATAAATTCATGCCAGACCCTGATGATGAAACCCGGCCAATCTTTCGAACATGGTAAGAAGTTGGTTTTGAAAACACCGAAATCGCTTCTAGTTTTTCTTCGATAGGTGCCATTTCAAGAATCATTTTTTCTTGACTTGCAGGTCTTTCAATAGTGGAATAGGTCAGATGGGAAAAAATCAAAGTATCCCCAATTTGAACTTTATCTGAGGGTAGTATGAAGTGTCCATCTTTGTCAGAAACCGTTCCATACTTTGAATTGAAATGAATAATATTCACAAATGGAATTGATTTTCCATCTGTATTGACGATGTTTCCTACAATTTGGCCATTCAAAAGATAAGAGGAAAAGCAACACAAGATGACGAAATTTTTAAAATTCATGCCTATTGACAATTTAAATCAATGGTTCGGTTTGTGTGAAAAACACATCCACACGTTGTACCCTAAAACACAATGTTTTCGCGCCTAAGGATTCCAAAAATAAAGGCTAAATTTAGGCCATTTTAAAATCTTTGATATTATGGATTTCCCAAATGAAAATTTATTAGAATATGCTATAAAATCGAGTCATGAGCAATCTTCATTATTGCGGAAAATTGAATTGGAAACATTCCAAAAGATAAAAAATCCAGAGATGGTCAGTGGTTCGTTGCAAGGAAGAGTTTTGAGCATGTTGTCACAACTAGTAAATCCCAATCAAATAGTTGAGGTGGGGACGTTCACTGGATTTTCTACACTGTGTTTGGCAGAGGGGTTATCTCCTAAAGGGGTGATTCATACCATAGATATCAATGAGGAACTTGTCGATATCCAAAATAACTATTTTAAAAAGTCACCTTATGAGCACCAAATAAAATCATATTTGGGAGATGCTCTTGAGATCATACCAAAGATATCAAGCAAAATAGATTTAGCATTCATTGATGCTGATAAAAAAAACTACAAGGCTTATTTTGATTTACTGATTGATAAAATGAATCAAAAGGGATTGATTATATCAGATAATACCCTATGGAGTGGAAAAGTTTTGAATCCAATGGATGCCGACACTCAAGCCATCGCAGAGTATAATCAACACCTTGCCCATCACCCCAAAGTTCAAACCGTCTTATTGCCTTTTCGAGATGGCCTTAGCTTGAGTTTTGTTTTGTAAAATCTCGCTTGACTGAATCTTCGATGTCTTTAAATTCTTTAGAAATGTTACCTACTTCTTGTTTGATGTCTTTGGTGACGGATTGAGTCGGATTTTCAAGATTGTCATCCACAGATTTTTGTAGTTCTGTTTTAATTTCATTGGTGGCTTGACGCACTTGGGTCATTCCTTTGGCCAAAGTCCTGGCCAATCCTGGAATTTTATCGGCTCCAAAAACCAATAAAAAGATAAAAAAGATAAAAATAATCTCTGGGCCACTAATAAAATAAACCATGTTCATTCGAATGATTCAAAGACCCGACTGAATTGATAAAGCACCTATTGTTGACTTTGATAAGATTGTTTGATTAAACCAATGGCATCGTCTATTTCTTCTTCTTTTTTCAAACTTAATCGATAATCACCATTTCCCCAGTGTCCAACGTCACTGACATCTTCAGCCACATGTGAAGGATCTTGCAATTCCCCTTTTTTCAGATTGACAAAAACATTAATCTTTCTTTTTTGAAGTACCAAGTCAGTAAATACGTTCTTTTGTCTAAAACTAATTGTTTTTATATTAAATTTTTCCTCTATATCTTCTCCCATTTTAAGTATTTCTTCCCTTAAGATTTTATAGAGAGATTGAATCTCGGGTGGCATTTTTTCGAACTGTCTGTTTTCAGGCACATCAGGAATCAGTTTTCTATGCTTGGAAATTTTATTTAAGCCAATCAAACTCTCATCATAGCATATTATTTCCCAAAGTTCAAAACGATCATCATTTATATTTTCAGGATTTTTTTGTGTGTCGGAAAATTGAGTTGAAATGAAAATGACTTTTGTTTTTTCCCACTTGAAATCACGTATCCTATAGTGTTTGCTTTTTTTGTTATTATATTCGAGGACAACATCTGATCGATAATTATTAATGAGAGAACGATAATTGATTCCCTGGTCAATAACACCAATATTTATTTTCAATTTAAACTCAATAATCACAAAAGATTTAGTCTTTTCACAATAGCATAGCGTGTCGATCCTTTTCTGGTCAATTGCAAACTCGGATCTTATAAGTTCTATTCCAAAAAGGGTAGAAACATTTTTTTCGACGATTCTTTGTATCTCTTTTTCAGAATTAAAAGAGGTTTCTTTAAGTTTTTGGACATTTCTAATAGATACTCTGTAAAGATCTAGCATTGTTCTTTTGTTTAAAACGATGATGTCCTAAGGTAGAATAAAAGTTCAATCAACATAACGATTCCCCGATTTTATGGTATCTAGTATTTCACGAACAAAATCTAGCCCCTATTTATTTAATTATTGAGAACCTTCTCGAAATCGCTCTAGATCCGTTTTTATTTCTTGTTTTGGCCAACTATTATTCGAAGGATCGATATCCGCAGTCTCTAAATGAGGATCAACCGTGATGTTCACAATGGCTTGATCACTGATCACACGCTTGTACACTAAATCATCATTTTTTCGCCAAACTTGAACAGGATAGGTAACATTTTCTGTAGTCCCATCCTCATAGGTATACTCCACAATCAATGGCATGACCAACCCTCCAGGCTTTTCAAAAGCAATTTCATAAATGTATTTTGGATTACTAAGCGTCTCAGGGTCTAGATTGTTTTCTTGAATATAATCTTCAACAGATGGAATAGTCTCATCGGATGTTGAGTCCTCTTCAGGAACAATAAAGATATTATAATTTGGCGGCAAATCTTCAATAGTCATTCCATAATTACTCAATAATTCAATAGCATTTTGACCTGGTGTTGCTGATACTCGATAGGTTTTGACTTCTTTGACTCCAATGTCAACATAATCGGTTGTATAAAACCAACCTCTCCAAAACCAATCTAAATCAACAGCTGAAGCATCTTCCATGGTCCGAAAGAAATCTTCTGGAGTGGGGTGTTTAAACATCCATCGTTGTGCATAAGTTTTAAATGCGTGATCAAATAATTCTCGTCCCATGACGGTTTCCCTCAAAATATTGAGAGCCGTTGCGGGTTTTCCATAGGCATTAGGTCCAAGTTGATAAACATTTTCAGGATTCGACATGATGGGAGCTAAAAAACTTTGATCCCCAGACATATATGGGACAATATCAGCGGGCTTTCCCCTTCTTGAGGGATAGCTATCTAAATCACCGATGGATTGGGGATATACTTTCCCAAATTCTTGTTCCGTAACGTATTGCATGAAAGTATCCAAACCTTCATCCATCCAACCCCATTGTCTTTCATCGGCATTGACAATCATTGGAAAAAAATTATGACCAATTTCATGTATGATGACACTAATCATGCCATATTTAATCCGTTCTGAATATTCACCATTACGATCAGGACGACCATAATTCCAACAGATCATGGGATATTCCATTCCTTGGTTTCGAGCATGAACCGATACTGCTTTTGGATATGGGTAATCAAATGTGTGTTTTGAGAAAGTCTTTAAAGTTTGAAGGACGGCTTTAGTTGAATATTCTTCCCAAAGTGGGTTTCCTTCTTTGGGATATAATGATACGGCCATGACGGTATTGCCTCCAATTTCAACCGCCTGCATTTCCCAAATAAATTTTCTAGAAGTGGCAAAAGCAAAATCCCGAACATTATTTGCCACAAATTTCCATGTAGATTTCTTATCCGATACTTGACTTTCATTTTCTCGAGCTTCTTCTTCATTGACGATAAAGACAGGTTGATCAAAACTTTTTTGGGCATCACGGTATCTTTTGTGTTGTTTTGATGTCAAGACTTGTCTTGGATTTTGTAGTTCCCCTGTAGCCTCCAATATATGGTCTGAGGGGACGGTGATGTTGACTTGATAATCTCCAAACTGGAGAGCAAACTCGCCATTACCCCAAAACTGCATGTTTTGCCATCCCTCAACATCGTCATAGACACATAATCTTGGGAAAAACTGGGCAATCACATAGGCTCTATTATCGTCCTCAGGAAAATATTCATAACCTGAGCGAGCTCTATTTTCAACATGATTGTTGATATTATACCACCATTTGATTTGAAACTGAAATTGTCCTTTTGATGCTATGGGATTTGGTAAATCAATTCGCATCATGGTCATGTTAATCGTGTAAGGAAGGTCATTTCCTTCTAAATCCTTGACGTATTCGATGTTAAAACCACCATCAAAGGGTTCCTTCAAATAAGTTGCAACAAATTGTCCAGAGGTCAGAATAGGATCGACTCCACTGCCATTTTTTTCTAAAGCGGGGGAATCTTTTTTGCGAATATTTTGATCTAATTGAACCCATAAATAAGGCAACTGATCTGGTGAATTATTGGTGTAAGTAATTGTTTGATGTCCGTATAGTTTGGTATTCTCATCATCAAGTTCGATGTCCATGATGTAATCAACTTTTTGTTGAAAATAATCCACTCCTGGAGCTCCTGAGGCCGTCCGATAACTGTTTGGAGTGGCAAATTCATCATAGAGTTGTCGGAATTTATTTTGATTCGTATGACCCAGTTCCCGTTGAGGAGAATCAACTTCCTGGCCGAAGGTTAATGGAATTGCAAAAAAAGAGATTAAAATGCAGTAAAAAAATGGGTTCATTAAAAAATGGGATTAGAGTATCAAAAGTAATTAAATAAAATTCTCTTGAAAGGTTTGGGTATGAGGTCCAAATCATTTGATATGCAGTCAACAATCAATTATTTTATTGGAATCGTTACAGAAGACTTTCCTATGTGTAACAAGTAACTTTTCCGGTAATTATTTGATTTGAAATGAATGATGTTTTTTTGATCTTCAAACAGATCAAAGAGCACCGTATTGGTTATCATGAGCGAGTCAATGATTAAAGAGTTTGTGAGTATTTCTAAATGATACGTTGCTAAATCAAAATCATATTCTTTACCGACAAAATTCAAAGGCAACACTTTTTGATTTTGTTTGATGAGCAAATGTTGTTTTAGGTAGTCAAGAGTCAGACTATCAACTAATTGCGGATTTGAATCCGGATCTAGTTTAATGGAATGTTGGGTTTGTCTTAAAGCGTCCTGCATATCATCGATAAATATTTTTGTGGTGATATGAATCGAACTTTGATCTTCAAGAAAAGTGACGGATGAGGTACTGACATAAAATTTATGAGCGGAATGACTATAATGGAATAAAAAAAGAATTCCTAATAAAATCAATGAGATTCGACTCCCTAATTTCAACACGCTGGAATGTTACTTGGGATAATAGCAACTAATGCTATTAGTAGGGCAATCAATGATATGTTCACGCCAACTTCCAACGGGCTTTTCATTTTTAAACTGATAACACTGTTGTCCAACCCCCTCAATATATGTGTATTTAATGTAGCCACTTGGTACAACCGCATCAGTTGGAAGAGTTATGGATTGGTCATTAAAAATCAATTCAATTCGAACACAAACAGACTTTTGATGTTGATTGGCTCGATTTCTCAATTCTCTTTCTAATACAGCCCATTGTCCTCTATTCAGGGATTGATGTTGTAGCGAGCAGTTGAGATAAGAAAAAGATTCATGCATAAAAGAATCTCTATCGACAAAAGCGGCAGCTGGAGCTAAATGACCTTTATCCCAAACATTTTTGTAATAATCATCATCATTTGAGGTATGGACTGAATCGACTTCATAAAAGTTTCTACCATTTCTTGAAGTTGTTGCTTGAAGATTGGGACGTACCGTATATTCTAACCAATTGGGTTGCTCTTTAACTTCATTGTAAGAAACTCTGAAAATAGGCCCTTCGATCAGATAATCTTCATTTTTACTGTTTTGATCAGAATTTTTAGATTCTGTGTTGCTCTTTTCGGTCTCATCAGAATTTTCTGATGGATTGTCACTATTGGAAGTTGTATCGGTTTGAGTACTA
>JAPORT010000116.1:15769-52707 GCA_026710085.1 Flavobacteriaceae bacterium
ATCAGAATTTTCTGATGGATTGTCACTATTGGAAGTTGTATCGGTTTGAGTACTGTCGGTGTTTTCGTTTTGAGCATTCTGCTCATTTTGATCAGAATTTTCTGATGGATTGTCACTATTAGAAGTTGTATTGGTTTGAGTACTGTCGGTGTTTTCATTTTGAGCATTCTCTTTGTTTTCTTTTGAATCATCAGATTTTGAATCATCAGAATTCGCCGAATCATGAGACTCTGTATTACTGTTTTCGGTTTCATCAGAGTCTTCTGAATTGGAATGAGTGTTTTGAGAATTACTTGCACTTTCAGAATCCGAATTACTTTGACTTTCCGATTTTGAGGGGACAATTTTACTGGTCGTATTATTGGATAAAGCGACTTTAGGATTCTCATTGGGATTTGAAGCATTACAAAAGGTTAGAAGAATTAGGATGATTAAAAGTGCGTTTATTCGAAAAAACGTTTTCAAAAAATTTGATGATGGGGAGTGGTCTTGAGTCATTTGTTTTGGGTTAAATACTTCTGACTTTCGATAACTAGAAAATCGATAAGCTGAAATTGACGATCTTGATGAAATAATTCTTGACTTTTCATGTTATTGTCAAGGTATTCTAAAAATCCAACAACATGATCTTTGGGTATTTTTAAATCGTTTTCAAAAAATGAAGTTTTAAAGACAGTAGGAAGCACTTGGCTAGGTTTGAGCGACATTCGTTGACTTTCCGATTGGTTGGAAAATATTCGAGAGACAAATTTGGCTAGATTCACAAAATTTAATCCATGTTCCAATTGATTCTCGTCAATCAGTTCATTACGAACTCTCGAATATTGGTCGGTCGTGTAGTCAAACCCTTTAAATTGTTCTTCAACAAGATCGATAAAAGCCTTGGTCTGATCTGGTGTAACCACCACTTCATTTAATTCTTGGATATCTTCATTAACTGCCACAATCAGACGTTTTTTTTGTAGAATTTCTTCAGAAATGGGCACTTCTCTAATAACATATTGAACGGATGAAAAGATAATGACATCATTCAATGATGCCAAGATTTGAAATTCTCCTTCTGAATTGGTGATGGTAGCATCCCTAGTGGTATTGTTAATCACATTTGCTGCTACCACATTGACATTTTTGTATAAAAGTTTTCCTTGGATGAGTTCTTGACAGTAGGTAAAGCCACTAGAACATAAAATCAATGTTAGCAATAAGACGTACAGTTGCTTCACAAAAACAAAATTATAATAAGGTGGCTATAATGAACTAAATGTAAGCTTATGATTTCTACAGTAATCTATTTGGAAAAGAAGTCTCATTGGACTGTTTTGGTCGCTTTCTGTTGTTGCATAATAAATAATCGGATTTTGAAGTTTAGGTTTCATTAAAACGAGTTGGAATGATGAATTTGAAACGAGAGATTAGCCAGTCAATCTTTTGACTTTCTCCAAATAACATAGCCGACATACATCGAAATGAATCCAAAAACATCAGTTAGAATCAATAACTGATGGCTTCGAAGATAGAAAAAACGCAATAAGACTAATGAACCTATCGAAAGGTTTGAAGCACTGTCAAATCAGTGGATTCTTGAATAATCGATGGAACAAAAAAACACAATGATACGATTAGGTATCTAGAATGGAGATCTCGTGAATCTAGTAGTTAATGGGTTAAGTCAATATTTCAAACATAAAAAAAGATGGTGGCCCAAGATTAGCATGTCAATTCATACCAGACGAACCCCCATCATTAAATCGATTCAATTGTTATTGAACCCTCACACAGCAATGGCAAGTTTTGTTTGATTTGCCAAATTATCAGAAACGGGACATCGGTCTTTAACAATAGTTAACCATTTGTCGAGAAGCTCAGGACTCGCATCCGATTCCACATCTAATTGCACATCGATATCGGTGAATCCGGCCCTTTCGGATGAATCACCATTGACAAATCGATTTGGATTCAAATTTCCATCCACTTTGATTTTAAGAGACTTCAAGTTGATGTTCAGTTCTTGTGCAATGTGATGTGCCACAATGTTGACACAGCCTCCTAAAGAGGCTAAAGTATATTCAACCGGACAAGGATTGTTTGATTCAATAGACTCACTGACGGGAGGTTGATCAATCGTTATTTGAAAGTCTCTAGCCTTTCCTACAAATCTAGAAATACCTTGACTTTCGCCTGAAAAAGAAAATTTTACTGTACTCATTTTTAAATAATTTTTTTTGTGAATAATATGGATAAATAAAAAACTCCTTTGGTGTTTGCTACTACCAAAGGAGTTCAAAATTTATTTGTTTTTAATTCAGACAGTAGCAACGACTCAGATATGAAGACATGCAGAACATGACAAACATCATCATGAAAAAAGAGTTAATACTTAGTGTCATTACTACTAATTAGAAAGTATAGTGTTCTAAATCGAGGACAAACTTATAGCAATTGAAGTTTAAAAAAGCAGTTTTTCATTTTTTTGATCACAAAATTAATTTGATTTAAAAAGGATTTCGCTACATAAAATATTTTGGTTTTGTAAATGACAAGTTTGACTATTCTAGTGCAACATAAAAATAGGGGCTTAATTCTTTGAATAGGAGAGCTATTAGGGGTAAATCAAGTCTTTCAAATCAATCATGAAAGGTAGCTATATCCTAAACTATTTATTCGAAACGAGAAGAAGAATCAATCATCCCTTTTAAAAATTGACTTCCAAATTGATTTTTGTTGCAATGGATAGTCGAATATGCCAGTAAATTGATTTCTAAAAACAGTTATTTTCCACAAGCCGTTAAAAAATTCAAAGCTGCCTCGATTTCAAGGAAGAATCTTTAACAAAGAAATACGGTGTAAAAGACAAAAAACAAAAAAGAGGCAAAATCAACAAAGACGCTTTTAGCGTTCGCAGCCTTGAAAGAGAAAAACTATAAAATCGACCTAGCGAATAAAGACTGGAGTTAGTTGGTTTTCAGAGTCTTTTGGACTATACGCATAACCTTCAGCATTGAATTGTAGGATATAATCTAAATCAGGATTTTCAGTCTGTGAAAGATATCTCACCATCATTCCTCTTGCCTTTTTAGCGAAAAATTGAATGACTTTTAATTGACCATTTTTAAAATCTTTGAAAATAGGAGTGATGAGTGTCCCTTTGAGTTTTTTAAAATCAATGACTTTAGCATATTCCACACTTGCCAAATTGACCAATAAATCATTTTCTGAAACTTCATCCGCTAGTTTTGGTGTGATTTTATTCTTCCAAAAAGCATATAGATTCGGAGAGTGTCCAATTTTAATTTTAGTTCCCATTTCTAGACGATATGGAAGAATCAAATCAAGAGGACGCAGTACTCCATACAACCCAGAAAGGATAATCAAATGGGACTGTAATCGATTCACTTGTTCATCAGTTAATGTCTGACTATCAATGCCTCGATACACATCCCCAGTAAAAGCAAAGAGAGCTTGTTTGGATTCCCCATTTTGTGTGGGCCATGCGAAATTTTGATACCGTTGATAATTTAAATGAGCTAAATCATTAGAAATATTTAGCAGTTTGGCAAGAGATTGAACCGATTTCTTTTTCAAGACTTCACTGATGCGAATGATTTCATTTTCAAAATAAGGTTGTGTCGCATCTTTGATGGAAGACTGATTTTCGAAATCTAATGATTTGGCAGGAGAAATAAAAATCTTCATCGGTTGGAGATATAAGAAATCAAAATTACAAAACTCGACACTCTATGGTACAGAAAACCATGGCTAATGGTGATGAACATAATTTTTCCAACGTTCAATTAAACTATTCAAACCAACTGGAAACCGAGAATCGAAAGTCATGCGTTCTTTGGTTTTGGGATGAATAAAACTCAATGTTTTGGCATGTAAAGCTTGTCCAGGTAATAATGTAAAGCAATGATGAATGAATT
Source organism: Flavobacteriaceae bacterium (assembly GCA_026710085.1). GTDB lineage: Bacteria > Bacteroidota > Bacteroidia > Flavobacteriales > Flavobacteriaceae > Bin25. The sequence goes on from JAPORT010000116.1 coordinate 19,693, forward strand.
GTTTGTATTTTGTTGTGGCAATTCCCTTAAGAAGATTGTTGCCCCCATACCTTGGATCATTGAATAAAGGATGGCCTAGATGTTTTAAATGCACTCTAATTTGGTGTGTCCGACCTGTTTCTAGTTTGCAAGAGATAAGGGTAGTGTATCCAAATCTTTGCAAGACTTTAAAATGAGTGATGGCCTTTTTCCCCAAACCAGAAGAACCAAATGTGGTCATTTGAAGTCGATTCTGTGGGTTTCGTCCAATAGGAACATCGATCGTGCCATGTTCCGATGTGATATCCCCCCATACTAAAGCTACGTATTGTTTGTCAACGGATCTTTCTTTGAATTGCTTGGATAAATGATCCAAGGAAGCTTCGGTTTTGGCAATGAGCAGTAGTCCACTGGTGTCTTTATCCAATCGGTGTACGAGTCCCGGTTTATTGTCTGAGTTTAGGGGCAAATCATTAAAATGGTGGATTAAGCCATTCAAAAGTGTTCCCGAATAGTTTCCGTGACCTGGATGAACCACCATACCTGCAGGCTTATTGACTATAATAATAGACAGATCTTCGTAAACTATATCGACGGGAATTTTTTCAGCTTTGAGTAGATGCTGGTATTGAGGAAAGTTTAAAAGGATTTTAATCTCATCGAGGGGTTTGACTCGATAATTAGGTTTGACTTTTAATTGATTGACTTGAATATTGCCACCTTTTAAAGCATTTTGAATCCGATTTCGAGTAATATCTGGAATTCGATCCAATAAAAATTTATCGATTCTATAGGGACTCTGACCTTTATCAACTGTCAATGAATAGTGTTCGTAGAGTTTTTGATTTTCGAAAATAAGGTCACTGCCTTCCATTTCCTAATACTAAATCAATGGCAGATCCTTTGGGCAGTCGAAACCCTGATGAAACCTCTTGATCTTGATAATTCACTTTCAAAATCATGTCTTGACCAATATTGTCAATGTATGTTGTATCACCGATTTCTAATCCTGCAGCATTGATGATGCTTGTGGCATTTCTTAGAGTTACTTGTACCAGTTCAGGAAGAGCAACGAGTGGCTGTCGAGAGCGATTGATGGTCAGATAAATCAACCGATTCTTTTTGACTTTGCTGTTTTTTTTTGGAATCTGGTCAATGACGGAATAAGGAGGTAATTCCTGAAAAAACTGAGAAGAATCAATGACTTGAAATCGCAATTCTTGACTTTTTAATTCTTTAATAGCTTGCTTGAACAAAAGACCATTTAAATCAGGTACTATTTGAAATTGATTGTGTCTTGTGTATTGTTTGAGACTATAGTTAATTCCCCAAAAAAGGACAATGATGATGGATGCTGCAATGAATAGATGCCGAACAAAAAAAAGAATGACACGTCTCACAGTCTGCATTGAATGATGACAAAGTTAAAGGAATTGAGAGCTCTTCGAATCAATTAATTTTGACCTCGTGAGTTCAAATAAGATTCAAATAGTGGCCATTTTTTATGGGGGTTACGGTCCTGAGTTTGATATTTCTTACCAAAGCGCTCAATTTGTTCAATCGGTTTTACATCCAATTGGCTGGCAGTTATACTTGGTAGAAGTTTCTAAAAGTGGATATAGAGTATTTGATGCACATAATCAATTGTTGGCATTTGATGAAAAGGATTACACCATTATAAAAAATGGAAAAAAACATAAAGTCGATGTGGTTTTTAATTCAATCCATGGCTCTCCTGGAGAAGATGGAAAACTTGCCAAACTGCTGGATCAATATTCGATTCCTCACACCTCTTGCAGTGAAGAGGTGGCTAAATTAACTTTTGATAAACACGATTGCCTTTCAAAATTGGAAGAAATTGGTATTCATCGGCCTAGATATTGTTTTTTGGATACGAATGTGATACAATCAAGCGACTTGGTGGAACTAAATGTCGGTTTTCCTTGTTTTGTCAAACCAGCAAGATCTGGCAGCAGTTTTGGAATCAGTAGAGTAGACCATAAGAGTCAATTAAAGAAAGCTGTGAAACAAGCTTCTGCGCTGGATGAACGATTATTGATTGAACAAGCTCTTAAAGGAATAGAGGTCTCTGTAGGCGTGGTTGCATGGAAAGGTGAGATATTAGTATTGCCAATCACTGAACTGGTTTCTCATAATCCTTTTTTTGATTATCAAGCAAAATATCTAGGGAAATCAGAGGAAATAACTCCTGCAAGGATATCGACGCAGGTGAAAAAGAAACTTGGAATGCTCGCAAAAAGAATCTACTTGCATTTGGGATTAAAAGGAGCCACAAGGAGTGAGTTTATTATTGAGAATGAAACGATTTATTTGCTAGAAGTCAATACGGTTCCAGGGTTTACTCAAGTCAGTATACTTCCACAACAGCTCCAGGCTGCTGGGATTGATTTAACAGAATTTTTTGGTCACCTAGTGAAACAAGCCGTGATGTAATTAAGTTATCTTTGGGCATGCATCGAGCAGTTTTTCCAGGCTCTTTCGATCCATTGACTTTGGGTCATCAAGACATCATCAATAGGGCGTTACCACACTTCAATGAAATTGTTATTGCAGTGGGGACCAACATTGATAAAGAATACATGTTTTCTATAGAACAAAGAATGGCTTTTATCGAAAAGACTTATGGAGATTCCCCAAAAGTAAGGGTTAAAGCTTTTCAAGGAATGACTGTTGACTTTTGCAAATCCATTCAAGCAAGTGTGATTATTCGAGGACTCCGAAATCCAGCAGACTTTGAATTTGAAAAATCCGTCGCTCAATTAAATCGTAAATTATCGGGGCTTGATACCCTGTTTTTATTAACTGATTTATCAACGTCCTATATTAGTAGCAGTATGGTCAGAGATATTATTCTCAATGGAGGGGATTATACCTTAATGGTTCCCAAAGAAGTTCGTATTACTTGAGAATACACGATTTCTCAGGTCGAAAAAATATTAAAAGATGTGAGCACAGGGAATGCTGGGTAAAATAAGATTCAATCTTAGTATCAAAATCTCACAGAACAATATCTCGACGCGCTTTTTTCTAGTTGGTCGTCTATTGCTGACGACCCTGCTTTTTACAGAATGTCGGAAACATCCTCCTCAAATCTCATATGGGTACAAGGTTCATTGGAGGTATGAGAATCAGTCGGGAGTCAATCTTATTTTAGAGGCATACAATCAATTCGGGGATCAATTTGAAGAATGGGAAATTCGAAATCACGCAACATCTTTTTTTCCACTAGTCAATCATGCTAATGTTGTCTCCCCATTTTTTCTAAGACCAAGCACAAAGTACTCTGCTGATTTTATAGTCGTGAGATTTGAAAATGGAAAATGTTTAGTGTATGCGAAACAACTCAACTATGAGGATAGAAATATCTTTGATATAGAAATCTATAATGAGTATCAACAAGTTGCCATCAAAAATCCAAAACCAGGAGGCCCTTATTTTAAAAAGGGACCCATTATCCTCACTTGGACTTTCACTTCCGAAGATGTAGCACAAGCTATTGATTGTGAGATGCTATAAAATGGGAATTGATGAATAAAACTTCATCAATGACTTCATCTTAACTCTTTTTTTGTAATACATGGCATTCAAACACTATGAAATGATGATTTAGCGTTTCCGCTATTTTAATAAAGCGGGCGTTGCATGGTTCGTTGAACTTGTCATTGAATTAAGACTTGATTTTGACAGGTTTGGTGTGTCATCGATTGATCATCAATAGTCGCTTTTCGGCTTGTCATTTTTTCTAGATAAAGCAGATTTTGCCTTGTCTTTTTCATCTAATGCATGGACTGTTTTTTTGCAGATATCATTCAAAGGCTTGATAAATAAGATCTTACAATTCATTTCCCCTTGATGACAATCAAAACTGTCTTTGACTTCTAATGTCTTGAACCATCGATCCCTTTTTTATAGAGGTTGTGGTTGGACCATCCGAATAAGTTATTTTGATGTTGATTGATTCTGCAAGATTGACATCAAAGCCAATAGCACAGAGAAGAAATCACTACATGAGTTTTGATTCTTTGAGACTTCCAAGGAAACGTGGGTAGAACTTTAATTCCAATTTCATCACCAAAATGTAGTTCAATGATTTCCAAAAATCATAAAACACAGACAGCTATAGAGTTTGGAAATTCAAAAGACAAACTTCAGTTAGGAGGATTGAATGAGGTGATAAATGGTTTGATACATTTTGACTTGAGGGATTTTTAATACATCTGATTTTGACTTCCATCGAACTTTTGTTATCTGTTCTTTAGTTTCAGGAATTAATGGTCCTTGATATTTTGTTTTCATTTGGTACCAATACACCACTTTTAAAAATTGTTTTCCATTTTCATTGTAGATGTATCGGCTGGTATTTAAAAGCTTCTTTACCTTGAGATCCATAACGCCCGTTTCCTCTTTTACTTCTCGAACTGCTGCTTGAATCGGTGTTTCTCCATGATCTATTTTCCCTTTGGGGAGGTCCCATTTATTTCTGCGATAGATTAATAAATTCTGATTCAACTTGTTTTTCACTAGTCCTCCAGCTGCTGTGACTTTGGGGAAAGTTTTTTCAAAACGAGAAATAAGATGGGTTAGATTTTCATGGTAGAGAACTAATTCAGGAACATTCAAGCAGTTCACAAAGGACTGAAGTTTACTGAGCTTGATGGAATCTGCTTTGATATTGATCCGTTTGGCTTTGGATTTCTTTTTTTGGGAGGTTAGGCAAACCAGAACATGGTCAAAAGAGACTGTGTATTTTTGAGTATGATTTGGGATCAAAAAATTGCGCGACAAGTTGCTAAATTACTCCTGCAAATAAATGCAATCCAACTGAATCTAAAGAAGCCATTTGTTTGGACTAGTGGCATCAAGTCACCAATCTATTGCAATAATCGATTGATCTTATCCTATCCTCACATTCGTCATCAAGTGACGTTATGGTTGGCTGAGGCTATCCAAAAAAAATATCAAAATCAATCATTTCATATTGCAGGAGTTGCCACGGGGGCTATTGGTATGGCAACTTTGGTTGCCCATCGATTAAACAAACCCTATTTCAATTTACAAGCTGAAAAAACGTTTCAAAGTAAAACCAATACTAAAACCCATTTGGTGGTGATTGAAGATTTGGTTAGCACGGGTAAAAGTAGTCTCGGAGCCATCAAAGGCATCGACTCTGTGTCCTACAGTGTCAACGATATGTATTGTCTTTTTACTTATGGATTTGAAATTATGGTTCGAAAGTTTCAAGAACAAAACATCAAACTTCATTCCCTATGTGATTATGAACATTTGATCGCGTATGCTCAAGAGATCAACAAGATCAATCAAAGCGAATTAAACAAGTTAGCCGCCTGGAGAAAAAATCCTACCACTTGGTGCTAGAATCTGTGTTATTGACTCACGGAATGACTTTAACTTGATGATGTGGCACTAAGAGTTTTTGATGATTAATGCATTCAATGAGCAAATGACCATCCGCATTCAAACGACATAATTTACCACGAATTGATTTTCCTTCAACAATTAAAGTTTTCAAGTTTGATCGAGACCATAAACGATGGGAAAACTCTTCTAAAATGGAATCGATGCGATCTTTTCGATAGTGCGTGCAATAATGATTGAAACATTCTAGAAAGCGGTGAAGAACGCTACTCAAATCAAATGATTTTCCTGTGACCATTTGCATCGAAGTCATCTTAATACCATCATAAGGTTGCCTGTTATTAACATTAATCCCTACTCCAATAATGGAACCGATTTTTCGTGAAGACTCAATTAAATTCTCAATTAAGAGACCAGATATTTTGCAATTATCTGCCATAATGTCATTACTCCATTTGATCTTTGTTTTTTCGATGCCAAATGTATTCAAGGTCTCGCAAATAGCCAATGATGCCATGACATTAATGATGAAGTGTTGTGAAATGACAATCGATCCAAACTCTTTGTAAATACTGAATGTAAGGCTATTTCCAGAAGTTGATAACCATGATTTATTCCCTTGACCTTTACCCTTGGTCTGATTTAGTGCCCAGACGACACAATCATTTAGGTTTTTAGTTTTTAAAGCCTTTTTCTTTAGGTAGTCATTGGTTGACTTTGTGGCACGGAGTTTGATTAATTGAAGGTGGCCCATTTTAACAGCAAATATCGAAGAAAGAAAACATCTCAAATCTTGGTCAAGAAATGAATGACCAGCAATTAGTTTTACAAAATGAACTAATTTCAACAATAATCGAAGCAATTGATGAAATCAAGGGCTCGGATGTTATACTTTTGGACTTTAGAAAAATTGATAATGCCCCATGTCGTTATTTTATCGTTTGTAATGGCACATCAACCACTCATGTACGAGCTCTTGAATCGGCTATCTACAGACGATGTAAGAAAAAATGCACGCAACGTCCCTATGATGTTGAAGGGCGTGAAAATGCTCAATGGGTCTTGATGGATTATATTGATGTTGTGGTGCATTTGTTTCAAAAAGAAATTAGAGAATTTTATGATTTAGAAGGACTTTGGGGTGATGCAAAAAGCATCACGTTGTCGTCTAGTGTTCAATATGGAGAAAAAACAAAATAAAAAACCGTCGCAAAATCCAAAAAAAACCAAACCAAGTGTCTATTGGTTTTATGGTGTGATTTTGGTCATTCTTTTAGGAATTGGATTATTTGGAAACAGATCCAATTGGCAAAACCTATCAAAAATTGATAACACCACATTCGAGCGGTATTTGTATGCTGGCGATGTTAGTGAGGTCAATATCATTAGAAATAAATCGAGAGTCAATGTTACGCTGACCCAAGAAGCACTTAATAAAAGCGAACATTTAAATTTAAATGAAAGAGGCCTGTTGGGAAGCCGAACCAAAGGACCACATTATGAATTTGAAGTGGGTAGTTTGGATCGATTTGAAGAAAAGTTAGAAGCTGCATTAAATGAGGGAATTCAATTTAAAATACAATTTAGTACGGTCGAAACCCGTTGGTATTCTTATTTTTTAAATTTTCTTCCATTCATCATATTCATTATCATATGGATTTATATTCTTCGTCGGATGTCCTCTTCATCAGGCGGAAGTCCAGCTTCTCATTTATTCAATATCGGACGATCTAAAGCGCGTCTTTTTGATCAAAATACGGAAGTCAAAGCATCCTTTAAAGATGTCGCTGGACTTCAAGGAGCTAAAGAAGAAGTTCAAGAAATTGTTGACTTTCTTAAAAATCCTTCCAAATACACGGCACTTGGGGGTAAAATACCTAAAGGAGCATTGTTGATTGGAGCTCCAGGGACAGGAAAAACGTTACTTGCTAAAGCAGTTGCTGGAGAAGCAAAAGTTCCGTTTTTCTCACTTTCGGGATCTGATTTTGTTGAAATGTTTGTGGGTGTCGGTGCTTCTCGAGTCCGAGATTTGTTCAGTAAGGCAAAAGAAAAATCGCCAGCTATTATTTTTATTGATGAAATCGACGCCATTGGCCGAGCGAGGGGTCGAAACTCCATCACGGGAACCAATGATGAACGGGAAAATACATTGAATCAGTTGCTCACAGAAATGGATGGCTTTGACACAGACACCAATGTGATTGTTTTAGCAGCTACCAATAGAGCTGATGTATTGGATAAAGCATTGATGCGTGCTGGACGTTTTGATCGACAAATATTTGTGGATTTACCCGATTTACGTGAGCGAAAAGAAATCTTTAAAGTTCATTTAAAGCCGATTAAAGTCAATCGAGGTTTGGATCTTGATTTTTTATCCAGACAGACACCTGGGTTTTCTGGTGCTGATATTGCGAATGTTTGTAATGAAGCAGCTCTCATAGCTGCAAGAAAAAAAAGAAAATCGGTCAGTAAGCAAGATTTCTTAGATGCTGTTGATCGTATTGTTGGTGGTCTTGAAAAGAAAAATAAAATCATCACGCAAGAAGAAAAAAAGACCATTGCCTATCATGAATCCGGACATGCCATTGTCAGTTGGCTTTTGGAATTTGCGGCTCCTTTAGTCAAAGTGACCATTGTTCCAAGGGGACAATCTTTGGGAGCTGCTTGGTATTTACCTGAAGAACGTCAGATTGTCCATACCGACCAGATTCTCGATGAAATGTGTGCTGCTTTAGGAGGACGTGCTGCAGAAGACATCGTATTTAATAAAATATCCACAGGAGCTCTAAGTGATTTACAAAAAGTAACCTCTCAAGCGCGAGCTATTGTATCCGTTTATGGAATGAATGCCGCTGTGGGGAACATCACGTATTACGATCCTCAAACCCAAACCGATTATAATTTCACCAAACCATATTCAGAAGAAACGGCTCGAATCATCGATAAAGAAATTTCTAAAATCGTTGAAAAACAATATCAAAGAGCCAAACAAATACTTTCGAAGTATCGAGAAAAATTATCTCAATTGGCGGCACGTTTGCTTGAAAAAGAAGTTATCTTCAAAGATGATTTAGAAAATATTTTAGGCAAAAGGCCTCATATGACTCAAGAAGAAAAGATTGAAGCTCAAAAGAAAGAAGAAGAAAAGCGAAAAAAGTCAAATGGGCTCCCAACTTCTAAACCCAAAGTCAAAAAGGAACCTCAAAAAGTAGAAGAATAGTCCAAAGGTTTTTTTGAGTCCAACCAAAGTTTTCTTTGATTTAGGGCAACGATTTTTTCAAGTTAGATTCTGAAAGTTTAAATCCTAATCAGCAGATTTCCGAGCAACTGTTCTATGGGAAGTCGTTAACAAAAGGGGAAAAAGACAAGTCCATAGAAGAAACCAGTATGAGCCAATTGATCTAAGAATAAGGTTTCAAAAGTCTTTCATAGTAAAAACAGAATGGTGGGCTAGACATGAAACATACAGATGAAATAACATCAATCGTTATTTTTATTGAAGTTTAATAAAATCTTAATTTAGTAAAAACCCTAAAAGACAACCTTAACCCCATTTTGTCATCAACAATGGAGTTTTGTGATGCACCATAGTGATTCGGTATCTATGAGAAAATTATTGACGAGAAGTGTTTTTGGCCTTCTCTATGGACTGATTATTTCGGGGTCTCTATTATTATCTGACATTGCCTTTGCCTTCATTGTTTTGATGCTTGGAACGTTTGCCTTAACGGAGTTCCACAAACTAATCGATTACTTTTCTGTTCTTCCAGCTGGTGGATTGGCCATCGTCTTATACTTTGATTACATCAATCAAATAAAGCCATCAACCGTAGAGATCATTTTGATATTAATCTTATTGGTCCATCTTGGATTATTCTTTTTTTTGTTGCGTGGCAAGAGTTTTAAATTTTTCCCATTGTTTAAGTTATTGATTAGTACTTTTTATGTTGCGGCTCCTTGTTTTTTGTTGTCTTTAAGCACAGATTTGAATCAAAAACTGGGATCTTTATTGACGCTTTCTTTTTTAATGTTGGTTTGGATTAATGACTCCGCAGCCTATTTGATGGGGTCCACTTTTGGCAAAAGAAAATTATCGGTTAACATTTCTCCTAATAAAACGTGGGAAGGAACGATAGGTGGCTTTACTTTAACTGTTTTGGCTGGACTCATAGCGTATCATTTTCAATCTGAATACCCCCTTTGGTTTGTGCTCATTATCGCTGCGATCATTTCAGTTTTGGCTACTCTCGGAGATTTAATCGCTTCTAAGTTTAAACGTTTAGCTGAAGTCAAGGATAGCGGCAATATATTGCCTGGTCATGGAGGGATTTACGATCGAATGGATAGCACCCTATTCAGCATCACTTATGTGTATTTGATTTTAATGGTTTAATCATGTTTCATAAAGAAGGACAATGGACTATCCTTTGGAGTTTTTTGATTGTAACTACTGTAGTATTATTGGTTGAAAATCTGGTTGTTCATTATTGGGTTCAAGTATTCATTCAACTACCCCTATTGATTTTTTTAGGTCTCATTCTTTGGTTTTTTAGAAATCCAAAACGTCCATTACCTTCTCTTGAATCCAGTCAAATCATTGCTCCTTGTGATGGAAAAGTGGTCGCTATCCAAAATGTTTTAGAGTCTCAGTATTTTAATCAGGAAAGGATTCAGGTTTCGATTTTTTTATCGCCATTCAATGTTCATGTGACGCGTTATCCCATTAGTGGAAAAATCATCGATTCAAAACATCATAAAGGAAAATACTTGGTGGCTTGGCATCCAAAGTCATCGCTTGAAAATGAACGAACGGCTGTGGTTATAGAAAATCAACAGATGGGAAAAATTCTTTATTGTCAAATTGCTGGATTTGTAGCTCGTCGGATTGTCAATTATGCTCAAGTCAATCAACAAGTGATTCAAGGGGCTGATTCAGGCTTCATCAAATTTGGTTCTCGAGTTGATCTTTATTTACCTTTAGATGTTGAGTTGAATGTAAAAGTTGGTCAAAAGGTCAAAGGGAACATCCATAGGATAGCTAAAAAACAAGTGGGGTTATGAATATCCGACCTCTTTATTCTTCAACCGTTACAAAATGGAATATACGGCCCCATGATTTTTATGTAAGAATTGTAGATTGAGCTTCAGAATTGATGGAATATTACCAATCTTAACCAAAAGAAATTTTTTGATCATACCAATTAAGTGTATTAAAATGGGGAAATCTTTTCTGAGCTAATACAAAATCTTTTTGATTATTGGTTACAAGAGGTAGGTTTTGTTCAATTGCTGAAGATGCTATGAGTATATCAAAGTGATCAACATCTTTTTTATTGATACCCATACGAATCACCTCTCTGTATAATTCCAAGTATATGTTTGATCCTACATCAGTCAGTTCTAGAATTGATAAGTTCTCTCTAAAATTGATATATGTTTCATACCTTAAATTATTCTCTTTAAAATGGGAAATTATACGCTTATTTTGACATAAGTTTATATCTTGTGGCTGAAAATTGACGTTATGAGTCAGCACTTATCGATTATTGATATCATTCATCTGTTTCCGAATGAACAAAAGTCCATGGAATGGATCGAACGCTGCCGATGGGGCGATACGGTATCCTGTCCCCGATGTGGTTCTGGTGAGATCACTGAGACAACGAATCGAAAGCCACAGCCTTATTGGTGCCAACCCTGTCGCCAATATTTTAGTGTTCGTACGGGAACATTCATGGAAAAATCATCGATACCATTGCAAAAATGGCTCATCGGCATCTACTTGTTTCTCAGCCAACCCAAGGGTTATGCCAGTACCGTTATGGCCAAGGAGCTTGGGGTGAGACAAGCCACGGCTTGGTTGATGAAAAAACGGATGCAAGCCGTGTGTTTGACGGTTTTGAATCAGTTTAGTGGAACCGTCGAAATCGATGAAACCTATATGGGAGGACAACGTAAGAATAGGTCCAAACATCAGCGGATGTTGTTGTTTGGCTTGGGGAGAGGAAGTTCTGGCCAATTTCCTGTTATTGGGGCATTGCACCGAGAAACGAACCAAATCATCGCCAAAGCCGTCGATCACACCGATCAAGAAACGATGCATGCCTTCATCCATGAACAGACAACACAAGAGGCGGTGATCGACACCGATGAAGCCCGTTGCTATCGAGGCATGAATAGGAATCATAGCGTCGTTTGCCATAGTCGACGAGAGTTTGTCGATGGAACGATTCACACCAACGGCATCGAATCCTTTTGGGCTAGAGTGAAGCGATCTTATAAAGGCACTCATCATTGGTGGAGTCGCCAACATTGACAGAGTTACCTCCATGAACTGACATGGAAACATCATCACAAGGGGAAAACGTTACTGGATCAAATGGGGCTTCTGATGTGTCAGACCACAGCACATCGGACAGATCAACCATCGATGGGAAAGCCAAAAGAAAAAAAATAATAAACGCTTAAGAACCTATCAATTGATGGGGTTCATCTCATAATGGTTACTTTTGAGGTACAGAACAAAAGGCTCCATGAAAAACGACCACACGAACACTTACCAAAAAACGATATTCCCGTACACCTGCATTTAATGGCGGCTGCGATGATACGACTAGGGACCAAAACATCACCAAAAACAGCTAAACCGAGGCCGAATAAACCTTTGTCAAAATAAGCGTATAATTCCCTTAAAATGAAACCCTCTTAAGATTTCTAAATCTACGAACCTACTTATAAAAACTTCACCACTCAAACTTATAAAATTATTGATGTTTGTGGTGACCAACTCCTTATTATTTAAGTAATAAATGATGATATTAGTATCTAGACATACTTTAGTAAAACCCATTAAAGTGTTATGAATTATAGAAATTAATGAGATGAAGCATGATAGAGAAACTCTTCAATCTCTTCATCAGTCATGTTTAGGCTTCCCCCGAATGACTTAAACTTTTCTATATTTCTTTTGTTTCTTTTCTTTTCCAACTTTGTAAGTTCTGTAGACAATAATTTTAATTCTTCTTTAGGCAATTGCGATACCCTATCGATTATTTTTATTAGAGGGACTGGAGCATCAATCATGCGCTTTAAAATTTCTCCTCTGATTTTATCATTATCTGTTGCTTGGGCTAATGTTGAATGGTTAGAACTTACATCAACTTTAGATTTTTCAATAGTTTGAGTCGTTGTTTTTCCCATTTTTTCTTCATTTAGAATAAGTACGAAATTAGGACTTTAGATAAAAAGATAGATATCGGACTAGTTATGACTCGAAAATGGAGTAGACGATTCAATGTTCTTTGCTTCAAAACTTGTAAAATCGACGAAAAAAGAAGATTTGTCATTTTAGATCAATCAAAGATAAAAGTAAGGTAAAAAGTGGAGGAGTAAGGATGGTATCAGTTGTGATTAGTGATAAAAAACTTGTTTACATTGTTCCTATTGATGATTGGAAGAATGCACTAATGATGAACAAAAGTGCAATTTGAGTCATCGAAAAAAACTTTTCGAGCAGATAAAAGAGAATAAAATGATACTCGATACTTATTCAAAAAATCAAAAAATGAAATGACCTAAAAACTCAAACATAATAACATATGCTGTCTTCAAACTACTAACGCGCAACAAAAGTCAGTTTATAATTCAATGTTTATTAGGATATGATTGAGTTATAGTTACACTTTTGGAATAGTGTGGGTGGTCCGATATTTAAAAATTTCTAATATCTTGAATAAGTTGTTGAATTTTAATCTTAGTATCAGCAGCTTTGCTTTTTTCTTTTTGAATGATTTGACCGGGAGCCTTATTGATGAAATTTTGATTATTCAATTTTTTATTAAGAGACGCTAAAAAATGGTTCAATCGCAAAAATTCATGACTCATTTTTTCAAGTTGAGTTTTATCTTTTTCTGAAGAAACTTGGTTTTTCAAATCAGATAAGTATTGGCTGACTTCTTCAATCGAATCGCCAATTAATTTCTTTTTTGAGATCTTCTGTTTGGATTCCATAGGGATAAAATACCTATACGTTTGAATACTGATTGTTTTCCCTTGACTCGTTGGAGGCTCCCCAACAATCATGTTTAAATGTTCCATCTTTTCAATACATGCGTTAAAGAAAGTGAGATAGTCAGAAGATTTTTTTTCATCGAAAGAAGGTTGGATTTGATAAACTTTTAAAGGTTTGACAAATGGAAGTTGATTTTGCTTTCTAAAATGTCTAAATCCTGTGACTAGTTGTTTTATAAATCCAAATAGTTCAAGTATTTCAGAGTTGTGTTGATGAGATTTCGGCCATTTGGCATGAATTAAAGGTTTTGCATTCTCTTTCAAATGATCATTGATTTCATCAGTGATAAATGGCATGAATGGATGCAACAACACCATTAATTTTTCGAAATCTTCAATCACTTGATCATAGACATTGATTGAAATGGATTGGCCATAGGTTGGCTTGACGATTTCCAATAACCAAGAGCAAAAATCTTCCCAAACCAATTTGTATAGACACATCAAAGCATCCGATATTCGATAACGATTAAACAATTGATCTATGGTTTCAATGGCTTGGGATAATCGATGGTCAAACCATTTTAACCCTTGAATTTGAGCATCCCTTGGACTCAATTCAGAATCTATTGGCCAACTTTTGATCAATCGAAAAGCATTCCAAATTTTATTGGCAAAATTCTTTCCTTGTTGGCAAAGTTTTGTATCAAAGAGTAAGTCATTTCCTGCACTTGTGGAAAGCATCAAACCGACTCGAACACCATCAGCTCCATAGGTTTGAATTAATTCAATGGGGTCAGGTGAATTTCCTAGTTGTTTAGCCATTTTACGTCCCAGATGATCTCGAACCAATCCTGTTAAAAAAATATTTTGAAATGGTTTTTCATTTCGAAATTCATAGCCTGAAACAATCATTCTTGCTACCCAGAAAAACAAGATATCGGGTCCCGTCACCAAATCCTTAGTCGGGTAGTAATAGTTAATTTCAGAGTTATTTGGATGCCGAATCCCATCAAAAACTGAAATAGGCCATAACCATGATGAAAACCAAGTATCTAATACATCAGGATCTTGAACCAAGTCTGTGATTTTTAAATCAGGGTTTTGGGAAATGGCTCTCGCTTTTTCGAGTGCCTTTTCTTTGGTTTTAGCAACGACATAGTCCTTTTTATTTTTTCCATAGTAATACACTGGTATTTGATGCCCCCACCAAAGCTGACGAGAAATATTCCAATCCTTGATGTTTTCCATCCAGTGTTTATAGGTATTGAGAAACTTTTTGGGGTACAGTTTGATTTCATTATTGACAACGGCCTTTAAAGCAGGTTTGGCTAGTTCTTCCATTTTTAAAAACCATTGTTCTGATAATCGAGGTTCAATAATCGCATTGGTGCGTTCAGATTTACCAACGTTGGTTTTGTAGTTTTCTACTTTGTGTAGATGCCCAAGCGTCGATAGTTCTTCCACAATTTTTTTTCGCACCACAAATCGATCTTGATCTTTATAGTGGAGACCAAATTCATTCAATGTCCCATCACTATTGAAAATATCAATGAATTCGAGTTGGTGTTTTTCACCGAGCTCTTTATCATTAGAATCATGTGCGGGTGTTACTTTGAGACAACCGGTACCAAATGCTTTATCAACATAGGCATCGCTGATAATGGGGATTTCTCTTTTGGCAATGGGAACAATGGCGGTTTTGCCAATCAATGAAATATAACGCTGATCTTCAGGATGAACACAAATGGCTGTATCTCCCAAAATGGTTTCAGGTCTCGTTGTGGCGATAGTGAGATGCCCTAAAGTATCTTTTATTGCGTAATTGACATAATAAAGTTTCCCATTAATTTCTTGGTGGTTGACTTCTTCATCCGAAAGTGTTGTTTGGGCTTGGGGATCCCAGTGGACCATTCGATATCCCTTATAGATGAATCCTTTATTGTATAAATCAATGAACACATCAATGACTGACTCACTCATGGATTCATCGAGTGTGAATTTGGTTCGTCGCCAATCACAACTACAACCAATTTTTTGCAGTTGATTTAATATCTGACCACCATATTTTTTGGTCCATTGCCATGCGTAATCAACAAATTCTTCTCGAGTCAAACTAGATTTTTTAATGCCTTTATCTTCCAGCCATTGAACCACTTTGGCTTCAGTTGCAATCGAAGCGTGATCAGTTCCTGGTACCCAACAAGCATTGTATCCCAATAATCTAGCCCTCCGAATCAATATATCTTGCAATGTGTTGTTGAGCATATGTCCCATATGCAAGGCGCCAGTCACATTTGGTGGAGGAATGACGATGGTGTAGGCTTTTTTATTTTCATCAACATCAGAATCAAAAAGATGATGGTCCAAATAGTATTGATACCATTTTTTTTCAAATTTTGAAGCGTCAAACTTTGATGGAATATTCATTCAGCCAATCAAGAAAGTCACAAAAATAATGTCCTCAGTTAAAAGGTGTAGAATTCTATATTTTTGAAGCTAGAAAATAACAAATTGCAATACAATCACTAAGTGATATCCACTCGAAAATAAATTGTGTATATGAGTTTATTCAAAGAGGTAAGTTATTCTCTTTCAAAACTTATGGATGATGTTGAAATGGGTCAAATTGGTCTACCCGATATCCAACGTTTTTTTGTTTGGAACGATTCAAAAGTTAGAGATCTATTTGACTCTATGTATCAAGGATATCCCGTGGGTTATTTGCTTTTTTGGGAAACTGACGCTGAATTGAATGCTAGACAAATCGGAATAAACAACCATCAAAAACCACCAGATTTACTTATTGTTGATGGTCAGCAAAGATTGACATCGTTGTATGCGGTAATGAAAGAAGTTCAAATATTAAGGAAAAATGATGTTTTTGAAAATATTGAGATAGCATTTAAACCATTAGAGGGTAAATTTGAAGTTGCTGATGCTGGAATAAAGAAAAGTTCAGAATGGATATCCAATATTAGCAAGTGTTTTAATAAAGATTCAAGTCAATTTAAAATCGTAAATCAATTTATTAAAACATTAAAAGATAGAAAGGAAAAAGAGGGAAATAGATTGCTAGAAGAAGATCAAAGAAAATGTGAGCGGGCTTTTGAAAAATTATTTGCAATAAGGAATTTTCCATTTACCGCTCTTCAGCTTTCATCAAAAATTGATGAGGAACAGGTTGCTGAAATCTTTGTAAGGATTAATTCAAAGGGAAAGCAATTAAATCAATCTGATTTCATTCTAACCTTAATGTCGGTATATTGGGAGGAAGGAAGAAAAGAACTTGAAAAGTTTTGTAAACAAGCAAAGGAACCAAATAAGGATAGATCCAGTCCATTCAACTATTTCATAGAACCCGAACCAGGTTTGTTACTTAGGGTATCTATTGGAATTGGCTTCAGAAGAGCAGTATTAAAATATGCTTATGCGTTGTTGAGAGGAAAAAATTTAGAAACTGGAGAACAAAGTAAGCAGTTAAGAGAAAAGCAATTTAAAATCTTAGAGAAGGCTCAAATCAAAACGTTAAACCTTCAAAATTGGCATGACTTTCTGGATATAATTCAAAAAGCTGGATTTAGAAATTCATCTATGACTACATCAAAGATCACACTGATGTATACATATTTGCTATTTATTATAGGTAAAGATGATTACAAAGTGCCCATTAAAGAATTACAAGTAGTTATCTCAAAGTGGTTTTTTATGTCTGCCATAACAACAAGATATCAAAGTGCTTCAGAAACTACTTTGGAAAGAGATTTAGCAAGTTTGAGAAATATTCAATCAAGCCATGAATTTAAAAATTGGATGAATTCAACCATTAGAGCACAATTAACATCGGATTTCTGGAGTTTGATACTTCCCACAAAATTAGAAACCTCTTCATCCACTTCCCCATATTATAGTTGTTATATTGCAGCTTTAAATCTTTTAGATGCTAAGGCACTGTATTCTAAGATAAGGGTTTGGGATGCGTTGGATCCATCCACAAGAGCAAGAAGAAACAAAGTTGAAAGACATCATCTTTTTCCAAAAGGTTATTTAAAAATGCTTGGATTCAGATCAACTAGAGAAATTAATCAAGTAGCAAATTATGCTTATCTAGAATGGAGAGATAATACAGATATCTCCGATGACTCACCTACTGACTATCATAAATTTTATGTTAAGATGTTTGATGAATCATCTCAAAATAATATGATTTTTTGGCATGCATTACCGAATAATTGGGAGTCAATGGGATACCTTGAATTTCTAGATGAAAGAAGAAAATTGATGGCTATAGTAACAGAAAAAGGGTTTAAAAAACTTGAAAAAGGTGAAGTGGTTCATGAAAGACAGGATACTTTAGAGCAAATGATATTTCAAGGTGAAGGACTTTATACGGAATTTAAATCTACATTGAGAGTTAATTTACAAACTCAAAAAAAAGATAAAAAAATGGAGCATGCTGTTTTGAAAACCATCAATGGTTTTTTAAATTCAAAAGAAGGGGGAACTCTGTTAATTGGTCTTGATGATGATGGTAACCCAATTAATATAGAAAAAGACGGGTTTGAAAATGAGGATAAAATGAATTTACATCTTGTTAGTTTAATTAAAGACAAGCTAGGAGCTTCTTCAATGTTGTATATTTATCTTTCCTTTGTTGATTATAAAAATGAAAGGATATTCTCAGTAAAATGCAATCCTAGTAGAGTGCCCGTTTTTTATAAACATTCAGATGGTGAAGAGTTTTACATTAGAGCTGGGGCGTCTTCCATAAGACTAAAACCTAGTCAAATGACTGAATATATCCATCAAAGGTTTGAATAAAAATGCAGTTAAGGCAAATCAGACTATTTTGTTTTACATTGAAAAACTATGTGCCAAAAGTCCAGTCAGTTTTGACTTAATCATTGATTATTTAAGTATTTAGTCGTTTTCAATTGTTGAAATCTCTGCAATTTAAATTATTTCCATGTCAATCTCGTTAGCGTATCATTTCAAAAGCAGAATCAAAGTCAGAATAATTTAAGTTCATCCAAATAGAGGTTCCAAGACAAAATTAAATTTTAGCACTCGATTTTTTCGTTCAACCACAATTCGCAATTTTTGACCCGGTTTTTTTTGGAGTTTGTTGATGATATCCGAAATTTTTAATCTGGAAACAGGCGTTCCATTAATCCTTTTTAGAATATCACCGGGCTGTATGCCTACTCGAGCTGCAGGAGATTCCGGTCTGACTTCAAAAATTTCAATCACAGGAATCAGTTCTAACTGAAATTGAGGTTGTAAAAACACTTCGACTCCTGAAACTTGATGGTCATCAGAGGTTTTGACGCCTAGATTATTGGTGAGTTGTGTTCGAATCAGTTCCACTCCATTATGCTGAATTTCGAGACCACTCATATTGTAGTAAAAAGGTTGTTGATTGCGACGGAGCGGTTTGAAGTATAATTTTTTGTTTTGGTAGTCAAAAGTGACACGAAAACGTCTGAGTATTTCGCCTCCAATGCTTCCGACTCGCCCATCTAAGATGGATAAATGCTTCAAATTTTCTTCATTAGGGTAAGCCACCTTGACTCCTTGGAATGTTTTTTCACCGATGTCCATTGAAGTTATTTTCCCTCTTTGACCAAAAATATTACCATTAATGGCTCTTCCCAAAAAATCTTCAAAGACCGGTTCAATAATGTCTACTGCTTCCGAATCAGGAAATAACCAAATGGAATCCCCCGAGCCACTGTCGACTAAAAACTTACCTTCAATGGGAAGATAGCTGCTCAATTTACCTGAAAGCTGGATATAGGGTTTATTATCATGAATTTCCATTGGTATCTCATAACATTGACGACATATGCGTTTGGGTTGATGTTCAAATTTTTGGAATTTAATTTGCTCGGTTTCGTAATTGACCGTAATCAATGCACTTGAAAATAAGGAATAACCAAGAATACCATCGATTTGCGTCCCCATTCTTTTGGCAAATTCAAATTCAGTTTCATCGATTAACAAAATGGTTTGTTGCTCGGCCACAAGATGTTTGATTTTGAGAGTGTTTCCAGTCGTGATATGAGCAACAACGGGATTTCCATCACCTAATCCTTGTAACATCACTTGCTTGGCATCATCAACTTTAGGATTTTGTAGTTGATTGTTGTTGAAAATCAGGGTGGTATTGACTCCCGAATCCAACAAAAAATGTAGTTTTTGTCCATTGACTTCAACAGGCAAAACAATCAAATTATTGATGAGTTCAAAATCTACCTTCTGTCTTTTTTTGTTTTCAAGAAATTTAAAATGCGTTCCAATAGAAGCATTTATTGGAATAAAACTCCCCATAAAAAAACAAACCATAAGGCTTTTAAATCGGTTTAAATTGGTATCTGTCATCGATAAACTCTTTGTAGCAATGTATTATTGTGCAGTGATTTAAAAATCAAAGAGATGTTCATTCGAAGTTAACCATATCACAATTTTTCGCCTAATATTCAGACGGATAAATAGGCTTTTAGTTGCAAAAAATGTTTCACTTTTGCTCATGAAATAATCATGCCAAAATTTTCCCATAAAACCGAGCAATTAGAGTTTTCTCCTATTAGAAAATTGGTGGATGATGCGATCGATGCAAAACATCGAGGACTAGAAGTTTTTCACTTGAATATTGGCCAACCAGATATTTCTGCTCCAGATGAATCCTTGAAAAAAATCACGAATAATACGTTGACATATTTGCCTTATGGACAATCAGAAGGGACTGAAGAATATCGAAGAACTCTTTGTGATTATTATCAAGAGCATCATATCCACCTCAGTCCTAAAGATATTATTGTGACGACTGGATCAAGTGAAGCCTTGGTATTTTGTTTTAATGTGATTTGTAATCCAAAAGATCAGGTCATCATACCTGAACCATTCTATGCCAATTACAATGGTTTTGCTAGATCTTGTGATGTCGATGTGATTCCCATAGTTTCTGAATTTGATTCTGATTTTAAATTATTACCAGTCCAAGCCTTTGAGGAGAAAGTCACCGATAAAACTCGGGCCATTGTTTTATGTAACCCTAATAATCCAACAGGGTATATCTGTCATAGACAAGAAATTATTGACTTGTGTGAGTTAGCGTTAAAACATGATTTCTTTCTAATTGTAGATGAAGTATATCGAGAATTTATTTACGACGGTTCATCCCATTACTCCGTTTTATCATCTGCTAAGTACGCCCAACATACCATTATGATTGATTCAGTGTCGAAACGTTACAGTCTTTGTGGGGCTCGTGTTGGGAGTATTGCTTCAAGAAATCATAAATTTTTGCAACAAGTGTTAAAGTTTGCTCAGTTGAGATTATCACCACCAACACTTGATATGATCATCAGTCAGGCAGCCATACAATCTTCAAAAAAATATCTAATGAATGCTGTAGACGAGTACCGAATAAGAAAGGAGGTTGCTGTAGAATTTTTGAGCCGGATTCCCAATGTACGCGTCGTGGCTCCTAGGGGAGCTTTTTTCTGTATGGCAGAACTTCCAATAAAAGACGCCGAAGATTTTTCCAAGTTTTTATTGACATCTTTTTCAGACAATCATCAAACTGTGATGTTGGCTCCAGGTAATGGGTTCTATTCCGATGATTGCTATGGGAAAAATCAAATTCGAGTCGCTTTTGTATTAGAAAAAACCAAATTAAAAAGAGCCATTCAAATCATTGAAAAGGGCTTAGAAAGCTATATCGCACGATTAAATGATTAATGGCATTAATTCAAAAAAATCAATCTCTTTTAAGATACAACACATTCGGTATTGACCATCGGGCACTTTATTTTGCCCATATCGATTCAACAGATCAACTTCAAGAAGCACTTCAAAAAAATAAGACCAACAAGACAATCATATTAGGAGGTGGGAGTAATGTTCTGCTTACTAAAGATATTGAAGATAGTTTGGTCATCCACATGGCCAATAAGGGGGTCGAGATTGTATCAAAAACGAAAGACTGGGTTATTGTTGAGATTCAAGGAGGTGAAAATTGGCATGAATTTGTGCTTTGGTGTTTGAAAAAGAATTTGGGTGGTATTGAAAATTTAGCATTGATTCCTGGGCAAGTGGGTGCTGCTCCTATTCAAAATATAGGGGCTTATGGTGTGGAATTAGAAAGAGTCTTTGTATCATGTCAAGCGTTTGATTTGAAAAGCGGCCGTGTAGTTTGTTTCACTAAGCAAGAATGTGGCTTTGATTACCGAAACTCGATATTCAAAAGAGAATTTCCTAATCGATTTATCATTTTAACTATTCGATTCAAACTGAGTGTCACGAATCATCATTTGGAATATTCTTACGAAAGTCTCAAAAAAGAAATGAGAAATCAAAATCCGACAATCGAATCAATTGCAAAAGCCGTGATGAGAATTCGTTCTAGAAAATTACCCGACCCACTTAAATTAGGAAATGCAGGAAGTTTTTTTAAAAACCCAACGATTTCTCAATCTAAATTTTCTGAAATCAAATCGCTTTATGAAGAAATTCCGCATTTTAAAACCACGTCAGGAATAAAAATTCCTGCGGGATGGCTGATTGAACAAGTTAAACTAAAAGGTTACCGACAAGGAGATGCTGGAGTACATCATAACCAGGCATTGGTATTGGTGAATTATGGAAAAGCTACCGGTCTAGAAGTTTTTAAGCTATCTCAACTAGTTAAAAACAAAGTTAAAACCACATTTGGGATCGAATTGGAAGAAGAAGTAAGAATATTATAATTCTAAAAGGGGGATGAATATCCTTACATAATAGGAACTAATTCGAAAAGACTTGTCGAATCTTATTCCAAAGATTCTCTATGGTATTTTTGTTCATTTCAACTACAACACCAGCGACCACCCCACCTATTATCACATTGATCCAATAGTTTTCAATCCAAGATGTAGGTACAATGATCCAAGTAACGAAAAGAGCAAAAGAAAGAATAGATTTCGTAAGATTCACCTTTTGCTTGGTTTTTAATTTTTCATTCTTGGGATAATACATAATTTTTAAATTTTGGTATTTCCTTTTCTAACGTGGGAATCTCTTGAAGAACAGTTTGCCAGATAGTAGTTAAATCGGGTTTAAAATATTCATGAACTATATAATGGCGAAGCGATATCATTTTTGACCATTCTAAATGTGGGTATTCTTCTACTATTTCAGGGCGTATTTTAGAAGAAATTATATTCATTGCCTCTCCAATATCTTGTATTAGTTTAGAAAGGATGAGTTGTCTTTCTCGATTATCTAGTCGCTCCTTAAAAACTCAAATAGAGTCCATCATCCCCTTGATATGTGGGATTGAATGATACCCTACTGGCCAAGACAGGGTTTTGAAATCTGCAAGGAAATGCGTCTCTTGTGCTCAAAACCTTGTCGAAATGATCCAAAAAGTGCCCCCCAAACAGCCCCAGTTATTTGACTCGGAATTTAATGCGATTCTCCATCCAAAACACAAGATCAAGTTGCTGGCTGATGCCATCGACTGGTCTTTTTTTGAAAAAGCCTTTGAGCCTCTGTATGCCCAAACAGGCCGTCCGGCCCATCCCATTCGGGTGATGGTGGGTTGTTTGATGCTGAAACGACTTGACCATCTGGGTGATGAAACCCTCATGGAACGATGGATTGAAAACCCAACCATGCAGTACTTCACGGGTTTTGATTTCATGAAACACCAGCCCCCTTGCGATCCTTCTGATTGGAGTCCTATTAGAGATCGTATTGGCCAAGCAGGCATGGAAAAGATCTTTGCTTATTCGGTCTCGTTGCATCAAAAAGAAATCAAGAAGTCCTCATCGATGGTCTTATCGGATACCACGGTACAAGGCAACAACGTGACCTTTCCGACTGATGCCAAGTGGAGCAAAAAGGTCATCGATCAATGCAACAAAATAGCCAAAAAAGAAAAAATAAAACAGAGACAGACCGATGCCAAAGCCTCGAAAGAACTGCTGTGTCAAACCTTTAACGGGAAGCATCCTCGACGAGCTCAAAAAGCCAAAAAAGCGACCTCCAAACTGAAGACTTGAGCCGGCCGACAAGTGCGGGAATGAACACGAAAACGGCCTCCTCTGCAACGAAGCCCATACCAAGAAGCGTTCGAGCGATACCAACGAGTGATCGATCAACAGCGATTCGATCAAAACAAAGTCGATGCCATTCACGGCTTGCATGGCCAAAGGTAAGGCTCATCGAATGTATGAATTTGGGAATCAAGTGGGACTGATGGCGACGGGAGGTCAAACCTTGATCATCACGGCCATCCGTGCCTTTGAGGGCAACCCTCATGATCGCCAAACCATCCAACCCTTATGGGAACAACAGGAATCCATCGTCGGTCTCGCTCCCAAAGAATTGGTGGTTGATCGAGGCGGACGCGGAAAACGTCCGATGGGCGAGACCAAGAGATCGATTCCAGGCAAACCATTGAAAAGTGATACCCCCTATCAAAAACAAAAGAAGCGGAAAAAGTTCAGACGCCGAGCGGCCATGGAACCACTCATCGGCCACCTCAAAACAGAACATCGGATGCAGGAAAACGATTTAATGGGCGCCCCATCGCCAACAATCAACGCCTCTATGGCCGCGACAGGGTGGCATTGAAAGAAATTCATGGAACAATGAGTCCAAGATGTTCTTTTTTACTTTTTCAGAGGGGCTTCATGTTCAGTTCAAAGAACTTCGATCATCAAAATAATCTAACGACAACTAGTAAAAAATGACTTTTTAAGGAGCGACTATTTAAAAACTCTTTTTCCGACGAAATTGCTTTTGAAAATGCATGTATTTCAATAATGGATCCTTCGATATGATTCAATCTAAATAGAATTCGCTTTTTCTCTCTTGGTTTCATCAAAAAATATTGTGGCATCTTTTAATAAGTCGTTTTTAATGTACGGATGAATATATTTAAAAGAGGTTAAATCTATTTTTTTGTTCAATTTTTCTTCTAATTCCTGAATGACTCCCATAAGCTGGATTAGACCTGGTGTTTCGCCAAAATCATAGAGTAATCCTATTTCATTTGGTTCTGTATCAAAATCAGTAAATCCAATTTTTGTTGGTTTAAAAGGTTTCATCACTTCAATTACAATGTCCTGTTCTTTTTGTGATAACATAGTAAATAAAATTATACCGCGTCAAAATTATGAAATTGGTTGCCAATTCAGAAACTATTCTGTTTTTGGTTAGTTGTTGATGAGGTTAAACATTTATGGGAAATAGCACAAATGCACATATGAACAAAGGGTTACAATCCGCTCCTAATATCTTTTGAATGCGACACATAATTGGAAAATCAAAAGATTTTTATTTGGGGGAGGAGGTCTGTGCAAAAGTGTTTTTCGGAATGATGGTATTTCAAGATTCAATTCAGGTTGTGTTATTGAATGAGAAAAATTGGATAAAGCATCGGAGGGTCAAATTATTGAAAACTTT
Organism: Flavobacteriaceae bacterium; assembly: GCA_026710085.1. Lineage (GTDB taxonomy): Bacteria > Bacteroidota > Bacteroidia > Flavobacteriales > Flavobacteriaceae > Bin25. The sequence goes on from JAPORT010000116.1 coordinate 44,533, forward strand.
ATCCAATGAAACGCCAAAGAGAATCAAGATATTTCTCGTTGCATTGATGAAATATCCAATGAAACGCATGGTTGAGCTCAACATATTACTTCCTATGGGTATGTTGCATCCGATGTTATAGAAGAAAATGATGACGATTTAACAGATAAAGGATTGAAAAAAGTTTTGGAAATAGGAAAAGAATCAAGACATGAATACGATAACGGAAGAATTACTAATTTCACGTTCAGAGAATGCGAAACAATAGCAGAATTGTTAGCTAACCATAATCAAACGGTTGAAAAAGAAGATGGTTTAGAAAAAGCGAGTGAATTATTTGAAAGATTAGTAGAAAAAGGCATCTTTCATCGGATTGAAGATGGGAAATATGCTGTTCCTATTCTTTCTATAAAAAGTTGGTTATAGTCTAAATTTGGAAAAGAGAAAATATCATAAACCAAAGTGGTTTAAAAACCAATTAAAAATTAAATCAGGCGTTGATTCTTCTTAAAAAAAGGATGATAAAACAATCTAAGAGAAATAACACGAAAGCAATAAAGGATTGAAGTGAATAAGCTAGGAATTAATTGTTAGTAAGGGGTTTATTTCTTATCGTGACCAAGAAGTTCTATAGCAATGATCTATCGACCTATCAGAAACCGACGGATTACCGACAAAAAGAAACATCAATCTTGACTTCAGCAATTAACATATTAGCTTGTGGAGTGGGGGCAATTGGACCGAAAGGTTTGTTGGCATTGACCACCCCGATGAAGTGTCAACCTGTCTATGGTGATACGATAAAAGCCCCATAATAATATGTCTCGATCATGGCATTAACAGACAAAGAATTATCACAAATCAAATATGATGATGTGTTTGAAAAGGTTTATATATGGGATTACAAGACCGATGAACTAACATTAGAGGATAAGGAATTAATTATTCCTCGATTGCTTTATTTTCCAGATGAGTTTGACAAAAACATTAGATGTCTGGAAAAATACTATACGAAAGGAACCATTTATGATGTTTTAGAAAAAACAAGAGAACTTCTTTTTGATGAAGTCTTAATTCAAGTTTGTCGTCGCTATAGTAAACCTTTGTTTTCTAGATTAACAGATAAATCTCATCGTCAAAGATATTCTCTATGAGTATAGAAGCAGTTAGTGGACGATTAAAGACGACCATGATTCGATTACAGAATTGTCAAGCATTAAAAGATTTTGGACTTGCAGGTGGTACAAATGTTGCTTTACGATTAAATCATAGGGTTTCAACTGACATTGATTTGTTTTGTCATCGTGTTATTGGTGAAAAGGGATACGCTCAAATCAAACAAGAATTCATTGATGTATTAAAAATAAAACCTGAGAAATACACATTCAGTTTTTCGCATAATAAAGAACATTTTGGTGCAAGTCGATTGAGATTCCCAATTTCGAACAAAACAGAAATCAAAGTGGATATTTTAGATAATGTGAAAAGACTAGATTCATTGGAAGTAAGAGATGGCTTTCGTTTGTTATCTTTAAAAGATGTCGGTGTCTTGAAATTAATAGCATTGGGTGGTCGTGTTCATAAAAAAGATTTTTATGATTTAGATCATATCACAGATATTATTCCATTGGTGGAACTGATGGAGGGGTTGGAAGAACGTTTGGCGAAATATCCGTATCCCCAATATGATTCTTTCTTGGAAATGAACAGTATGGGGTATCCAACAAAACGGTCAAAATTATTGTTATCTTACATTGAATTATATCCTGGGGCTTATGATCATATGATGAAAAAACAAACGATTGAACAAGTTGATGGTAAAACGTGGGAAGAATCTGAACGAAGTTGGATTGATAAATCAAGAGATATTATTTATGGCAATTCCCGATACCCACAGGATATTCTATCTCATAAAATACCTTCTAGAACGGTAGATACTGGATTAAAATCTAAATCTGGGCTTTAACGATAAGTTGGGACGGAAATTATATTTTTCAGTGACCAATAAGTCAATCAAAAGTCGTTTCTTTATCAAGGTAAAGATACCTATTCAACTTCGATATAGCATCAGAAGGACCCAAAAGAATGATCAATTATGGTTTTATATTGCTGGAGCCAATTGATATCGATGGAATACGACATGATATCACCAAAAAATCAATATGAATCAACAGGCCAAAGTGATGCTAGTTTTTTCACTAGGCAAAGGGCACTCACAGCATAAAAAAACAGTCATTTGGTGGCATGATTACCTTCCCTGAACTTCCAAATTGATTTTGAAGACTGATCCATTTTTGATTGAATCAGGCTTAAAAGTTTTACAATTGTATTCTCAAGGGTGTTTTTGCCTTTTTCGTAGGTGATCCCCATGTAAAGGATAAACCTCAAACTAAGATAATTCCTACTCTCTATTTTTAGAATCAATGAGTATGGTCACAGGACCATCATTGATTAAATTCACTTTCATATCTGCACCAAATTCACCGTGTGAAACTCTTCCAGAGGTTACACCTTGGGCTAATTCGATAAAACGTTCGTATAAAGGAACCGCCAATGCTGGATTGGCAGCATCAATAAATGAGGGTCGGTTTCCTTTTTTAGTTGAAGCCATTAACGTGAATTGACTGATAATGAGCAATTCTCCTTTTATATCCAGTAGAGATAGATTCATTTTATTAGATGAATCACTGAAAATGCGGAGTTGAACAAGTTTATGAACCAGCCAGTCCACATCGCTGTTATCATCTCGATGCTCTATCCCCAATAAAACAACGAGCCCTTTTCCTATGGAACGCGTTTCAAGATGGTTGATGGTAACCGAAGCTTGGTTGACTCGTTGAATGACCATTCGCATATTATCGATATTTCAAATCAGTCTGCAACATACTCAAATAACTATTATATCTCGACGAGGCAATTTCTCCGGAGTGGACAGCTTCTAAAACATGACAATTGGGTTCATTGATATGCCAACAGTCCGAATAACTACACTGATGACTACGCTTTAGAAATTCAGGAAATTGATGTTTAATTTCCTTTTTTGGAATATCAACCAATCCGAATCCTTTGATTCCTGGACTGTCAATGATTCGAATATTATGGTCCAATTCAAACAGTTGAGCTCTTCTTGTGGTATGTCGTCCGACATGTGTTTTCGAAGTTAGATGAGTTGTTTTGAGATTTAGTGAAGGGGCCATGCTATTGATTAAAGACGATTTACCAACGCCGCTATTCCCAATCAACAAATGAAGTTTGTTTGACATAAAATCTTTTAAACTTTGTATGTTTAAACCAGTTTTAGCAGAAACCTTAAAACAACGGTATCCAATGTTACGGTACAGATTCATGAATTGATCCACTTCGCTTTGTTCTCGATCATCATAAATATCGAGTTTATTAAAAACCAGACAACTGTTGATTTTTTGAAACTCTAAGTTGACCAAACATCGATCAATAAATTCGACATGAGTTTTGGGTTGTTTGAATGTGATGATGACGAGTGCACGATCAATATTGCTAGCTATAATTTGTCGTTTTTGTTTGTGTTGTGTAGCTTTTCGACTGAGAAAATTATTGGAAGGATGTTTTGTATGAATAACACCTAAAAATTCATCTTGATTTTCAATGACGTTGATGTCAACGAAATCACCTACTGAAATAGGATTGGTACTGTTTTGATTTTCTTTACGAGTGCGTCCTCGCAAATGACATTTAAAAAGGCCTTTGGAGGTTTTTACCCAATAATGTTTGCCCGTTGATTTATAGACAGTTCCTTGAAGCATTGATGGTACAAAATAATTTGATTTTTTCAATTCAATGAATCGATAGAGGCAAGTCAAATTTTTACTTTTACAAAAAATATAATGAGTCAAAAAGTTATTTTGATGATTTTGGATGGATGGGGGATAGCACCTGATCAAAAGGTATCGGCCATTGATTTAGCTAAAACGCCTTTTATCGATAGCCTCTATAAAAAATATAACCACACAACACTTCGTACGGATGGATTGCATGTTGGTTTACCCAAGGGTCAAATGGGAAACAGTGAAGTGGGCCATATGAATATAGGAGCTGGAAGGATTGTTTATCAAGATTTAGCCAAAATCTCAATGGCCATCAACCACCACCAACTGATCGAAAATCCTGTATTGATTCAAGTGATTGAATTTGCCAAAAAAAAACAAAAACCCATCCATTTAATGGGCCTGCTTTCGGACGGTGGTGTCCACTCGCATATCGATCATTTGGAAGGGTTGATAGATGTGGTAAAATCTATAGGACATCAAAATGTGAAATTACATGCTTTTACCGATGGTAGAGATGTTGACCCTAAATCGGGGAAAGGCTTTGTTTCTCGCATAGAAAAATTTATGGATCAATCGGTCGGTGAACTTTGTTCGGTGATTGGGCGCTATTATGCTATGGATCGAGACAATCGATGGGAACGCATCAAAAAGGCATACGATTTATTGGTTAAAGGTCAAGGAATGACAACGACTGATTTTTCCGACGCAATTGAACAGCAATACAATCATGGAATCACGGATGAATTTTTGCCCCCTATCGTAAAAATAGATTCTAACCATCAGCCTATAGGCAAAATAAAATCAGGAGATGTGGTCTTGTTTTTTAACTTTCGGACTGACAGAGGAAGAGAATTGACTTCTGTCTTATCACAACGTTCGATGGATGCATTCGATTTGAATCCACTGGATCTCTATGTTGTCACCATGACGAATTATGATGATTCATTTAGAGGGATTAAAGTCTTGTTTGATCGTCAAGATATTAAAGACACATTGGGTGAAATACTTTCTAAAGAAAGTAAAACACAACTTCGCATTGCGGAAACAGAAAAATATCCACATGTCACCTATTTTTTTAATGGAGGTCAAGAAACCCCTTTTGAAAATGAATCCCGTATTATTTGCCCCTCCCCAAAGGTGGCGACATATGATTTGCAACCTCAAATGAGTGCTTATCAAGTAAGAGATCAGTTGATTGAATATATTCATGACCAACATCCTGATTTTGTATGCGTCAATTTTGCCAATCCGGATATGGTGGGTCATACAGGAGTACTTTCGGCAGCCATCAAGGCTTGTGAAACAGTTGATGCATGTGTTGCATCCGTCATCAAGACGGCTACAAAAGAAGATTATATTTCGATCATTATTGCCGACCATGGAAATTGTGAAACCATGAAAAACCCAAATGGAACGCCCCACACATCACACACGACCAATCCAGTACCACTGATTTTGGTGGATCCAAAAAAAAGAAAAGTCAAATCTGGAATATTAGGTGATATCGCACCAACTATATTAGATTTGATGGAGATTCCAAAACCAAATTTAATGGATGGCCAATCACTAATACTAGATCAATGAAAAAATGGATTTATACTTGTCTTTGCTTGACGGCCATAGTGTCTCAAAGTTGTGGTCAAAAAGCAGTAGTTCATTCTGAATTAAAACCTTTAGATGTCCTCCAGATCATCAATGAGGATAAAGATACCATTTTAGTGGGGCAAATCAATCGGAAAAATCTAGAATTAAACCCAACATACAACCAATGGTATCAAAATTCATATGAAAAGTACCAAATTCCAGAGCATTGGATAACGCAACATAAACCCTATGCTCAAAACCTAACCGCTAAAATTTTTTTGGGGACTTGGTGTACCGATACCCATCGAGAATTAGGCTCCATGGTTAAAATTTTAGATTCTTTAGAAATTTCATATGATGAAATTCAGATGTATGCATTGACAGAAGCTAAAGATAGCCCTGAGGGAATAGAACAGAAGTATGATATCAAACAAGTCCCGACCTTCATTCTTTTTGAAAATGGTATCGAATTAAATCGTATTGTTGAATTTCCGATACAAAGTCTGCATCAAGATCTTTCAAAAATCCTCAAAAAAGAACCCTATCAAGATGCCTATGATGATTTTTAAATGGGTAAAATCAGATTAAAGTCAACGGAAGAAATTGAGCTCATTCGGCAAAGCGCCCAATTGGTTTCACGAACATTAGGGGTTTTGGCTCAAAAGATTGAGCCAGGGGCCAATGGTTTGGAACTAGACCAATTAGCGGAAGAATTTATTAGAGACCATGGAGGGCTACCTGGTTTTAAGGGAATGTATGATTTCCCCAATACCTTATGTATTAGTCCCAATGATGTGGTCGTTCATGGGGTTCCCAATGACAAACCCTTTCAACAAGGGGACATCGTTTCCATCGATTGTGGGGTATTGATGAATGGATTTTATGGAGACCATGCCTACACGTTTGAGGTTGGTGACGTTTCTAAGGAAATCAAGCATCTAATTGTCACCACAAAAGAATCCCTCTATAGAGGGATTGCAGCATTTATCTATGGCAATCGAGTGGGGGATATTTCTTATGCGATTGAACAACACAATAAATCGCAAGGTTTTGGCATTGTTAGAGATTTGGTGGGCCACGGTCTCGGAAAAGAGTTACATGAAGAACCGCAAGTGCCCAATTATGGCCAAATGGGTCAAGGAAAAAAACTCGTTAATGGCATGGTGTTGGCCATTGAACCCATGATCAATATGGGAACCTACCAGGTTTCCATAGGGGAAGATAAATCAACGATTTTTACTGTCGATGGAAAACCAAGTGCCCATTTTGAGCATAATGTGGCCATGATCAACAATAAACCATGTTTGCTTTCTACTTTTGACTACATTCACGAAGCACTAGGCATTCATACTCCAGAAGAAGTTCCTTTCAATTAATAGCCAAATAGTTGAATCAGTGAAATGGATTCTCCAATTGTTCCCTCGAGTCATTCTCATTACCATAGGCGAATGGATTCGCCCGATATTAAAAGTTCTTTGTTCTGGTAGAAAATACACGGATCCGATTGATCAAAGCAGTTACAGAATATTTTTAGGATATGGATATGGTAAAAACTACCGAAAAATGGTGTTGTGTCCAGGAACCTTTTCTTTAGAGCGTCATCGATTGCTATGGCTTTATTTGAAACACAAAACGGATTTGCTAGATAGAAAACTAAAAGTCATTCATTTTGCCCCTGAACCACCACTTTTAAAACAATTTAAAAAAATCCACAACTGGGACTATACGACTGCGGATTTAACCAGTCCACTGGCTGATCACAAGGTTGATATTTGCCATCTTCCATTCGATCATCAGACATTTGATTTAATCATATGTAATCATGTTTTGGAACATATTGAAAATGATGCTCAAGCTATGGGGGAACTTTATCGTATCTTAAAAATCAATGGGGTTCTCATTGCCATGGTCCCCCTCAATTCAGAATCCGAAACAACCTATGAGAACCCCCAAATTAAATCCAAAAAAATGCGTAAGAAACATTTTGGTCAATATGACCATGTACGAGTCTATGGGATGGATTACAAAACTCGATTAGAAAAAAAAGGATTTGAGGTTGAATTCATCAACTATGCATCCGAATTAAAACAAAATGAATTGGATCGGTATCGATTAGATTCTAAAGAAATCATTCCCAAAGGGATCAGAAAACTTTGATTATGATTTTTTTGTTGCACTAGATTGTTGAACATGGCAGTATATAGTCGCCATTCTTAAAGATATTTCATGTTTACTTTGAGTTGCATACAGTTTATTTTGCTACTTTGACATGTGAATTCCAAGATAAAGAAAAAACGATAGCTCATAGCGCTTTGGTTTAAGGAAGTAAGACATCGTATCTCTACAAACCAAAACCAGGGCTTTGGTGAGTTGCAACTTGAGTGTTGTCGGTATAAATCCACAAGGCTTCGAAGTCTTTTTCTCTTTGAATCAAAGCTTTACCTTGTTTAAAAGGCATGGCCAATAGAGCCGTTGCCATGGCATCTGCTTGGGTACATGTTTGAGCAATCACTGAAACACTTAATACTTTCGAATCTTGAATAAGACCTGTTATTGGATTGATTGTATGAACATATCGCTTACCAGAAAGAGAATCAACCCAAAATTTTCGGTAGTTCCCTGAAGTGGCTTGTGCTTGATTTTTTAGTTCCACCACTTTTAAAATTCTAGGAAGTGAATCCAAAATGGGATTTTCAATACCGATGGACCAATGGGTTTTTGATTGAGGATTCATTCCCTGCACCAACACCTCGCCACCAAGTTCAATCAAAAAATTTTCAACTTGAAGATCGTTTAAATATTGTCC
>JAPORT010000116.1:53253-59505 GCA_026710085.1 Flavobacteriaceae bacterium
GACCAATCGATTCAGTGGAAGAGGAGCACCAATGTTAATAACCAAAGAGTTGTTCTAAATTCAATTCGGTGACAGTACCATATTGGGCTAAGTTTTCAAAATGGATATTCTCTCGATGGCCTATCAATGTGATGTTATGTTGTTTGTTGGAGGTATACTTTTCTTGAAAATCGATGAGATCTTGAAAACTCATGTTTCGAACCTCTTGATAAATCAATTTTCTCCGATCAGTCGTCAATCCAAGATCTTGATGTCGAATATAACTGTCCAATACTTCGGAATTAGAGATTCGTTGACTTTCAATCTGGTTCAATACCGCATTTTTAGCGACCTCAAAACCTATTTCAGAACTCAAGGGGGTATCGATGAGATGAAACATCGATGATAGGGCTTCTGATTGCTTATCGGACTGGATGCCTACATAAGATTGCAAATAATCATAGAGACCTTTTCTGTTTCCTTGATTGTAGTATGACGAAACAGCATAGGCTAACCCTTGGGCTTCTCTGATTTCTTGAAATACCAAAGCCGAAAAGGTTTCATTGTAGAGTTCGATATAGGGAGATTTCATAGGATCAAATGGTTCCAATCGCGCAAGGAGATTGATTTCGGATTGCACCATATCGAAATGGGTCCAAAAGACCTGACTCGTATCATAATTTTTTTCTGGATATGGTTTAGGTTCACTATTGATTTGCAGCTGATTGGTCGTTGAGTGGTAGGTGTTGATGAGTTGAGTTAATTCACTTTGTGAAGAAGAACCATAATAAAGAATCCGATGAGGATAATGACAGAGATTCTTTAGTATATCGGTGAGTTGATGCATGGTCAATTCCTTTAATTCATTTTCTGAAAGCAGGTCAGTCTGGGGATTATGAGGTCCATAGGTAGCATAATTTCTCAGTCTCGAAAAAACAGCATTTTTATTCTTTTTGGCATCATTTCGTGATTTGAGAATCCGTTCAACCAGTAAATCCAAATCCTTTTGTTGGCCAATGGCATGTTGAAGTAGATGCTCGAATAATTTTATTGATTCTTCTAAGTGTTCATTCAGTCCACGAAGGGTCATGTATGTTCGATCTCCTTTTGGTGAGCTTGATATGGAATAACTGCTACCAAGACGATAGAATTTTTTTTGGATTTCTTCAGGAGTATACTCATCGGTACCAAGAATTGTCAACAAATCGTTATGAATCATGCTTAAATGAAGATGGCTGTTTTTGCCGAATTCGAATAAATAAGTCAATTCAAAAAGATCGTTGTTATTGTTTTGTTTGGCAATAATGGGAATACTGTTTGTTTGATAAAAATCAAGTTCGGACTCGAAATCAACATAGACGGGTTGAGTCTTTTCAACTTTTTTTGTCAAGAGTTGTTCAAAAAAACTGGATTGAGATTCCGTATTGGTTTGAACTTTAGTAATCGTTGGCTTGACTACTTTCTGAATATTTGGATCGGTACCGGTCTTTTTATAAACCACGGCATAGTTCTCTCCATAATGTTGATTGGCAAAAGCAACCAATTCATCCTTAGTGATGGCAGACAATCGATCATAAGAGGAGACCACTTCATTCCAGGGGGTTGAGGTTGTGAATGCCATGACCATTTGATCTGCTCGATAATAATTGGCAAAATCGGTATTTTCTTCGTTTTGCATTTCAGATTTTTTCAAATCATTAATGACCGCTTCCATGAGCCATGGTTCGAATTTCCCAGCCTTTATTTTTTCTATTTCTCCTAATAATAACTCTTTCACTTCATGGAGAGTTTGCCCTTCTTTAGGTTGGCCGTATAATCGGTGTACTGAATAATCATTGGCTTCACTGATGTAGCAACTGGCATTGAGAACTTTTTGAGCTTGAATCAGATTCAAATCGATGAATCCAGCCTCGCCGTTAGAAAGCAACATATCCATGAGCACCAACTTGAGATAATCATCACTTCCATAGCCATCAAATCGAAATGCTATATCGACTCGTTCCGCATCTGGACCGATCACTTGGATTTCCCTGGGACTGGTGATGGGAGCCTCTTCGATCATTTCCCATTGGGGGATGTCAGGATTGGGTTTCCAATCACCAAAATGCTCTTCAATGAGATCAATCACTTGGATAAAATCAATATCGCCACTGATACAAATGGCAGTATTGTTGGGTTTGTAATAAGTGTCAAAATAATGATTGATTTGGGTAATGGAAGGATTTTTGAGATGTTCTACAGTTCCGATGACGGTTTGGGTTCCATAAGGGTGTTTTTCAAAAAGAAGGGTGTTGATGGCTTCATATATCTTCCAATTGTCATTGTCTAAAGACCTGTTTTTTTCTTCATAAACAGTTTCGAGCTCCGTATGAAACAAACGATTGATAATTTCTCGAAATCTCAATCCTTCAATTTCGATCAATCGGTTCAATTCATTGGACGGCACATCAACAATGTAAACGGTTCGATCTTGGGTCGTATAGGCATTTAAATATTGTCCACCAATCGAAGAAATCAATTTATCGTATTCGTTGGCTATGGCATAGCCTGATGCTCGATAAGATAGGTCATCAATTTTTTGATAGTGTTTTTGTCTTTCTAGCGTATCGGTTAATTTGGCGTATTGCCCGAAAAGTAATTCTATAGAATCCAGCAAAATTTTTTCTGATGGATAATCTACAGTGCCAAAATGGCTGGTTCCTTTAAACATCATGTGTTCTAAATAATGAGCCAGTCCTGTGTTGTCTTTTGGGTCGTTTTTACCTCCAGCTTTGACAGCTATCGAAACTTGCGCGCGGGGAGAATCTCTGTTTTGCGACAAGTATACTTTGAGCCCGTTATCTAAAGTATAAATACGTGTTTTGTTGGGGTCATTGGTGACATACTGATAGGTATTCCCACTTTCAGTTCTTGTTTTGAGTTTGTGTTTTTCTGTTGAGCAAAACGAAAAGAAAAACAGAACGCCAAGGATTAGATGGGAGAGACGTTTCATGGTTTGGTAGAGAATTAGAGATTAAAGGTAATTTATTTACAAAGAGTTCATTCCATCAAAAAATGAAGAAGCTATTCAATTAATCAAAAAATATTATTAAACATTTCTTCTTTTTTGCAAAAGTTCAATGAGTTTGATAAGTTTATAGAAGCATTGAAACAACCCGATTAAGATATCAACGCGGCGTCGATTTCAAAATGAATTCTCTTAAAAAAGTGGTGGATGCCCCATCAATAAGGAATAATGATCCCTACACTTGGATAATACTTGGCATGCTTTTCTTCATGGCTTGTGATGAGGAGGATCTTTTTAGTGATTCTAAGACCTCTCAAAAAGATTATTATGAAGTCGTCGCTGCCAATGAAATAGGTTCGTTACCACATATTTATATCGATACGGATGGAAAGGAAATTGTCGATGAACCTAAAATACCTGCGACTTTTGAAATACAAAAAAATCAAGAGGTGATTGAAAAACACTTCATTGGCATAGAAATAAGAGGTGCTTCGTCTCAATTTTTAGAAAAAAAATCCTATGGCTTTGAAACTTGGGACGAACAAGGAAAGGATCTTAATGTCGGATTAGCTGGATATCCTGAAGAAGAAGATTGGATTTTACATGGTCCCTATATTGATAAAACCTTAATTCGTAATGTTTTGATGTATGATTTATCCAATCAAATCGGTCGCTATGCCACCAAGACATCCTTCTATGATGTGACCATCAATAGTCAATATTTAGGAGTTTATGTGTTGATGGAAAAAATCAAACGAGATAAAAATCGAGTCGACATCAAAAAAGTTAAAGACGATGACATCACAGGGGGATACATCATCAAAATTGATAAAACCAATAACGATGAAATCAAGTTCATCGGAGAACTTGGTTGGAAATCCAAGTATACACCTTGGGGGGTTTTGAGAGATGAAATTTCTCAAAGAGACATCCACTTTCTTTATGAATATCCTGATGCGGATGATATCAAACAAGAACAAAAGCAATACATCCAAAACTACTTTGAAGACTTTGAAAAAGTATTGATGTCTGATGAATTCAAAGATGCTGAAATTGGTTACAGACAATATATTGATGTCGACAGTTTTGTCGATTATTTGTTATTGAATGAACTCTCTCGGAATATTGATGCCTATCGAATCAGTACGTACATGTATAAAGAAAATAAAAATGGAAAGTTATTTATGGGCCCCATTTGGGATTTTAATCTCGCTTTTGGTAACGCCGATTACTGTCGAGCTGAATCGACCACGGGTTGGAGTTTTGAATTTAATTCAGTTTGCCCACAAGATCATTGGCTTGTTCCATTTTGGTGGAGTCGACTGCTTTCGGATCCTTATTTTGCCGGTAAAGTTCGTCAACGTTGGAAAGAATTACGGTCAAGTGTCTTTTCATTTCAAGCTATTTCGAAACGTATTGATACTAATTACAGATATATTAAATCCCATGGTGGATTTCGAAAAAATTTTACCAGATGGAAGATTTTAGGAAAACGAATTCAGCCAAATTTTTATGTTGGCAATAATCATCATGAAGAATACCAGTATCTAAAAGAGTGGATACTCAAACGAACCCTATGGATGGATTCTGCGATTGAAAATTTATGAGCGGATACGACGATGGTGAAACCCATTAACAGCCATATCAAATCCATTTACTTTCTATTTGTCAAAAACAACTAGAAAAACACCTTATTGGGAACCTTCTCGACTCTATGAAGAAATCAGCAAAGTCGTACCGATGGAACCTGAAACATCACTCCAATGCTAAGCCACTAGAAAAAGGCGGTGTCTTAGGGTCTTCTTGACCATATTCTTCGATCAGAAACGAACGAAAAGAGGGAATAGGCACAGAGGATATGCCACGTTGATCTATATGGATAATTCCTTTGGAAAGAATGGTTTCGTATAACATACGAGCATCTTCTTTTGAAAGTCTTTTAGAAAGACATGAGATAAAGTCTTCTTGATCAAAACATGGAGGTAACGACTCCATCGCTGATGTGATTAGCTGTCGATTTTGATAACTGATACCATCACATCGTTGCTCATAATATTGTAATTTTAAATCATCGCCATAAGCTAAGACTTGTTTTAATGTATGATGAGTTAAAGATTCTTTTGGTTCTAAAAAATCACAGATGGCATTACTATAGGATTGGATATGACGAGGCCAACGATCGGTTCGTTGAGTGATTTGATCAATCCAAGATGTGGTATCACTTGGTGTTTTGATTTCTTTCGTCAACCAATCGTCAATAATCGACCGTTCAGCATCCCTTTCAATCGGTTCTAAATAATGGATGCAATTCGTATTAAATCTAGAAATACCAAATTGTCGCAACACATCTTTGGTCGTACTTAATCCCCCAAACAAAAAAACAAAACCTTTTTCCGATAGAACATTATGATACGTCCTGAAGAAATCAGCCACTTTATCACGATGGTTTTCTGATAAGATAAGTTCTAATGTTTGAGCTTCATCTAAAACCAAACAAGTGGGTTGAGAACGAATGATGGCTTCATTCAAATAAGGTGTTTCTTCGATATGTTTCGGAACAAATCCGACGTTAAAGATCTTTAAATCAACCCCAAAAGTCGTTTGAACATCATGAGCTTTTTGGTTTTTAGTCAATCGTCGAAATAATTCTTTGGGATCATATAACGATGGAATGGTTAAATCAACCACTTGCCATCCTTGCAGAGAGGCTTCTTTTTTGTGCTCTTCAATGAGAGCTGTTTTTCCAACACCAGGTGGACCTTGAATGAGCAAACTGCTACCGATTCCTTTTTGCGATGTTTCATGTAACAAGCCCTTAAAAGCCTTTAATTCTTGATGTCGTCCATGAAAATATTTCGCGGGTCCACGTTCAATACTTTCTCGATAATCTTCGAAATCAATCATTAAAGTATAATGCTTTACAAAGATAAAGAAACAACGTCCCATCGTTGATAAATGCCAAAAAATCAAAACCAAAAACCCAACAACCTTAACATCACCGAACCCAACCTATCGAAGTCGACAGAATCTACGCTCCAAGTGTTTCACGACAAGAAGCCTCCATTTGACAAAAATACATCAAGGTATCTGCAAGCATTTCACCGTAATCTTGGTTTTTTAGGCATTTCAAATATCTTTGATAGGCACCATTGAATACCATGGAAGAACGATCAACGCTTCTCCTTACAGTGACCGAGTCAGTGAAAACATTAGGAGATATCAACCATATAGAAAAAGTAAAGTCCTAACCTTCGAAAGACTTTTTC
>JAPORT010000089.1 GCA_026710085.1 Flavobacteriaceae bacterium
CATACAGATGGTCTTCATCGAGGGCAATATGAAACACCGCATCGGTGGCCACAGAAATCGCATCCGACGTACAGGTGTGGAGAACAACACCCATCGAAAGAAACAGCACCAAAGACCGGAGGGAGGGAAAAAATCGGTGGTTACCCCCCCCCCTTTTTTTATTGTTCATTGACCAATAGAGTTAAATAAAAATGGAAGCACCAAAAAACAATCATAAGATATTTGATGCTTCAAAATTAGAATAATAAAGACACTTATGAATGACAGTGATATTTGCTAATCTAAATGGCTTATTCCCATAGAAAAGATGAAATCAAGATAGAATCATGTTGTGCTATCGACTGGAACATGCGATAAAATATCTTCAAAAATCAGATGAGGTAAAGAGGGCCTCAATTTTTTGCTTTTGATTTGGAGTGATTTGAAGAATATTCTTATTGACTAATGCAGCTTCAATGGCATAGAAAAAGTTTCGATTTGGTTTAACTCCGATTTGAACTAAGCACTCGAAAATCTCTTCTAAATCAGTACTTCGTAGTTGTTCAATCGTATGGATATCGATTCTTTGCAACAGCAATGCAGAAGCTTTTCCGATGTTTTTTAAAGTGGTTAGTTCCGACAAAGCCGTTCTATTTCAGCATGTTAATGGCTTTCAAAAGCGCGTCAATCATTCGATCAATTTCTTGTTTGGTATTATAAAATGAAAAGGAAGCTCGAATGGTTCCTGGAATTTGATAAAAATCCATGATTGGTTGGGCACAGTGGTGTCCCGTACGAACAGCTATTCCTTGTTGATCCATAATGCTACCAATATCATAAGGATGGATTCCTTTGATATTAAAAGAAATCACAGGCGTTTTGTTAATGGAATCACCATAGATAATGATATCGTTGACTGTTTTCAATCGTTCTGTGGCATAATGCAACAAATCTTCTTCATAAGGTACAAAGTTTTCATAACCAATATCGTTTAAATAATCAACCGTAGCACCAAAAGCGATCGCTCCCGAAACATGGGGTGTCCCCGCTTCAAATTTATGAGGAATCTCAGCATAAGTGCTCTTTTCAAAGGTCACTTCAGAAATCATTTCCCCCCCACCTTGATATGGAGGTAATTCTTCTAAGAATTCTCTTTTGCCATAAAGAATACCAATGCCTGTTGCCCCACACATTTTATGAGCTGATGCGGTATAATAATCAACATCTAACTCTTGCACATCAATTTGTAAATGCGGTGCTGCTTGCGCCCCATCAACCAAGACTTCTACATTTTGATCATGAGCTCTTTTAATGATGTATTCAATGGGCTGAATGGTTCCGATTGCATTGGAAACATGACCGATAAAGACCACCTTTGTTTTTTTTGTTAATAATTGATCCAACGCACTAATTTCTAGACTTCCATCTTGATTCATTGGAATGACTTTGAGTAAAGCGCCAGTCTTTTGACTTAAAAATTGCCAAGGAACGATGTTGGAATGATGTTCCATAGCAGAAACTAATAATTCATCTCCAGGTTTTAGTGTTTTGGTATAACCGGAAGCCACTAAATTGATGCTATGAGTGGTACCAGAAGTGAAAATGATTTCTTGGGCTTCTTTCGCATTGAAATGAACTTGTAATTTTTTTCGAGCTTTTTCATAAGCATCAGTGGCCTGTTGGCTTAAGCTGTGAACCCCTCGATGGATATTAGAATTATAGCGATGGTAGTAATCAACGATAGCATCGGTGACTTGCTTTGGGGTCTGACTCGTGGCCGCATTATCAAAATAGACCAAGGGATGTCCATTGACCAATTGAGTTAAAATGGGAAAATCTTTCCGAATTTTTTGAACGTCAAACATCGGATCAGACACCAAAGCCCATTTCAACGCCAAACTTGGAGGCAATTTGGAGACTAATGTGCTTTTTCAAAAAAGGAATGGAAACACTTTCCAAGACATTGTTGGCAAAAGCATAGGTAAGCAATGCCTCTGCTTCTTTGATAGGAATCCCTCGAGACTGAGCATAAAATAATGCATTTTGATCTAGCTGTCCAACCGTACAACCATGAGAACAACGAACATCATCAGCAAAAATTTCTAATTGTGGTTTGGCATTACATACGGCTTTGTCACTCAATATAATGTTATTGTTTTGTTGAAACGCATTGGTTTTTTGAGCCATTCGATCCACTAGAATTTTGCCATTAAAAACACCTTGTGAACTCCCCCTGAAGATGCCTTTATAATCTTGATGGGATTCACAATGGGGTTGGGCATGATGTACTAGCGTTGAATGATCAACGTGCTGGTTTCCTTCTAAAACAGTAATCCCTTTTAAAGTTGAATTAATGGCTTTTCCAGCTTGATGAAAGTTCAAGTTATTACGGATGATTTTCCCACCTAGTGATGAAGTATGGACACTGACATGGCTATGGGTTTCTTGATGTATGAATGTGCTATCAATCAATGAAGCGCTATCCAAATCATCTTGGATTTTATAATATTCAATGGAAGCATTTTTTCCTGCATAAATTTCAGTGACCGAATTGGTCACCACAGGATGTTCTACTAAGCTCTGATGCCTTTCAATGATCTGAGCTTCGCTCCCTTGTTCCACCACAATTAAATTTCTAGGCTGCAACCATAATGCAGGAGAATCTCCAGAAGAAAAATGAAGAATTTCTATAGGTGATTGAGGGGCTTTGTTTTTTGGAATATAGATGTAAGCTCCTTCATGGGCATAAGCCGTATTCAACGCCACCAAGGGTTCTCCAGAAGGGGCAATCGTATTGAAATAAGTATCAATGGTCCGGCGATGCTGTTTTTGATTTAAAGCGACAGAAAATAGATTAACATCAAAGCCATCATGGTGGGTATTGGATAAAAAAGGACTATAAACGCCATCGATGAACACAATTTTGTAGGTGTCCATTTCATAGAGAAAATACTTTTTGACATCATTGGGATGGATGCCAACATCTCCCGATGGGAAAATCACATAATCCTCACTTAGAAGTGGAGATAGCGAAGTATATTTCCATGCCTCTTGTTGACGGGTTGGAAACCCCTTCTCTTCAAAAGTTTTGAATGCTTGATTGCGCCTGTCTTCAATCAGCGGATTATCATCCAACAAAACAGCTTCTTGTAAAGCAAAAAATGAGGATAATAATTTTTCTTTAAATTCCAATGGTCTTAACTATTTTTTATCCAATCATACCCTTGAGCCTCTAGTTTTTGGGCTAACGTTTTATCCCCACTTTTAACAATTTTACCATCCAATATCACATGGACATAATCAGGAACGATGTACTCGAGCAAACGTTCGTAATGGGTAATGACCACTGTGGATCTTTTAGGACTTCTCATTTCGTTGACTCCACGAGCGACAATCTTCAAGGCATCGATATCCAATCCAGAATCGGTTTCATCTAAAATTGATAGAGTCGGTTCATGCATCATCATTTGAAAGACTTCATTTCTCTTTTTTTCTCCTCCAGAAAATCCTTCATTCAATGATCGCGATAAAAACTTGGAATCAATTTGTAGTTTCTCAGCTGTTTTACGAATTTTTTGAAGCAATTCTCCTGCCGGCATGTCGCTCAGTCCTCTGGCTTTTCGAATGGCATTGACCGATGTCTTGATGAAATTAGTTACAGTAACGCCTGGAATTTCAACTGGATATTGAAAGGATAAAAAAATACCTTGTACAGCCCGTTCTTCAGGATCCAAATCTTCAATAGGTTGCCCTTTAAACAAGAGATTGCCTTCTTCAATTTGGTAGTCTTCATTCCCAGCAATAACCCAAGCCAAAGTAGATTTACCAGACCCATTGGGCCCCATAATGGCATGGACTTCACCTGGTCCGACGTGTAGGTCTATTCCGTTTAAAATTTTTTTATCTTCCACTGAAACGTGGAGATTTTCAATACGTAGCATGAATTAATAAAATTTAAAATTATCCAACAGATCCTTCAAGTGAAATTTCTAATAGTTTACGTGCCTCAACTGCAAATTCCATGGGTAGCTTTTTGAGCACTTCACTGCTGAAACCATTGACAATTAATGCAATAGCTTTTTCTGTATCAATGCCTCGTTGGTTGCAATAGAACAGTTGTTCTTCTCCAATTTTACTGGTGGTGGCTTCATGTTCAATTTGAGCCGAACTGTTTTTGGATTCGATGTAAGGAAACGTGTGGGCCCCGCAGTTGTTGCCCATCAATAAAGAATCGCACTGAGAAAAATTTCGAGTGTTTTGAGCACGAGGAGATATTTGAACCAACCCCCGATAACTGTTTTGGGATTTTCCAGCGGAGACTCCTTTTGAAATGATGGTGCTGCGCGTGTTATTCCCTAAATGAACCATTTTAGTTCCGGTATCGGCTTGTTGATGATTATTGGTCACAGCGATGGAATAAAACTCACCGATGCTATAGTCTCCCTTAAGAATACAGGAAGGGTATTTCCATGTAATGGCAGAGCCTGTTTCCACTTGTGTCCACGAGATTTTGGCTCGGCGATGGCAGAGACCTCTTTTAGTGACAAAATTAAAGACCCCTCCATGACCTTCTTTATCTCCGGGAAACCAATTTTGAACCGTCGAATATTTGATTTCCGCATCTTCAAGAGCGATGAGCTCAACAACGGCCGCATGCAGTTGATTTTCATCTCTTGCAGGTGCCGTACATCCTTCCAAGTAACTGACATAACTCCCCTTATCAGCGATGACTAAGGTTCTTTCAAACTGTCCGGTCCCTGCTTGATTGATACGAAAATAGGTGCTCAATTCCATGGGACAACGAACGCCTTTTGGGATGTAGCAAAAGGAGCCATCGGTAAAAACAGCACTGTTTAAAGCGGCATAAAAATTATCTCGTTGGGGAACCACCGTACCAATATATTTTTTCACCAGTTCGGGATATTTTTGGATGGCTTCGGATATGGAACAAAAAATAATTCCCTTTTCTTCCAGCGTTTTTTTAAATGTTGTGGCAACTGAAACCGAATCGACCACCACATCGACCGCCACGCCAGTGAGTCTTTTTTGTTCTTCAAGCGAAATGCCTAGTTTCTTAAAGGTCTCCAATAGTTCAGGATCGACTTCATCAAGAGATTTATATTTTGATTTTTTCTTTGGGGCTGAATAATAAGAGATATCTTGAAAATCAGGTTTTTGATACTGTACATTAGCCCAATTTGGTTCTTTCATTTTGGTCCAAGTACGAAAAGCTCTTAATCGCCAATCGACCATCCATGGAGGTTCTTCTTTACGAGCAGAAATTTTTCGAATCACTTCTTCTGAAAGACCTTTATCAAAGGTTTCAGACTCAATATCGGTATAAAAACCATATTGGTATTCTTGTGTTTCTAACTTTTCTTGTAATTCTTTTTCGGTATAGGCCATTTTTTGTCCTTTAATCTCCTGAATACGCCAACAATAGTAGGAATAATTAGAGTAATCGTTATTCCGCAAATTTACAAGAGAAATATCTATTTGAAATGGAATCAAGTCGATTTAGTTGAGAATGAAAATAGGGGATCAACAAAAGATCTAAAAGCATAAACCAAAAACAGAAAAAAATCAAAATTCATTTAGTGAAGTAGTGAATCATTCACTTTAATCAATCTTTTCTAACCTCGTGCTTTCATCTAAAGGAGATCAAGTCAATGAAAATCAAGAAACCCAAACTACCACCGAATGATATTCCCTAAAGAAATTCATTTGGAAGTAGAAAAATTTGCAAAAGCTTTGAAGCTCCCCAATTTTACCCAAAAGGAACCATTGGCAAGCCATCAACATCGAGGAAGAACCATCCAGTAATTGATTTTACAGCAATGATTTTTTATAAAAAGTAGTTACGTGTAATGAGGTGTATAGCTCCCATTCATTATGTTATACCCTCAACCTCTTCAAAAAGAATACTCGACTAAAAAAGGGAATTGGATACTAAAGAGGCAAAAATCAAATACATAATACTTGTTTATATTTTCTATAACCATGAAAAAGAAAACTTCTTAAAATCAAACCCTCTACCTACCAACCGAGCTCAAGGGTTTGAAAGAAGATTGAAGGTATCTAATTCCCCTAATTTATAATAGGTCTTTGCTATTTTTGGTATATAATTTCCTTGATTTTCGAAGCAAATCGGATTCTAACCAACTTTTATCATAGATGCTAAAAAATTCAACCATTGCTTTCACGAAAAGACCAAATTTTAGTGCCAAGGCTCTGTAATCGATTCATCGAAATCGTATCAAATACAACGGAATGACTTGATTTTGTCTTCTATTGTGGGAAGCGGACTCGGTTATCTTTGACCAAGATAGATGCCAGAACCCATGACGACCTTCTGCTCCGATGTATTCCCTGGAATATTAAAACTCACTGCGTAGCCGAGTTTCGGAGAACCTGTATCCTCGTCTCCCTCGATGCTCGGATCGTCATAGTAATATTCAAGGAATTTTTGTCCCTCACGTCGTGCGCCAACGATCAGCGCCTCAACAAACGGTACCCCATTGATATCCGTTCTATCCAAGTTTGCGGATTGACCTTCGAGAGACGCATTGGAACCGTGAAATATATTGATCCCTCCGTCACTAACCACCCACAAGTAGACGGAGCCTGACTTCCAGTTGCTTCCCTCCTCCCGGAAGGCGTTCCGAATGCCTGCGAGAGATCTGATGTTGTTGGCCATGGCATCGGTATAAATTCGGACGGCTTCCTCGACGAAAGTGATGAGTGTTTCTCGGTCTGAGACCTGTGATGCATTGATGCTAGGCGGCGGAAAATCGGGGATAAAGTTGGAGACATGAGAGACATCCTGTTTATAACCTCCCACGAGGATCAATCGTTGTCCCGCGACTCCAGAGTGGTATGAGATCGAGTAAGCTTTCTTCGTTTCTCCTCGATCTTGATACGCGACAAAGCCACCGTTCTTCTCACTCGCTATTTCGAGTAGTTTCTCGACGACCTTAAGCCCCTGTTCATCTTCGATGTTTCCAAGATTTTTATTCTCTGCCGTACGATCATTTCCGTGTATCAAGGGCTCTCCCGTCGGAAGGAAAATGATGAGAAACGTCGATCCGTCTTTGAAATCCCCCTCCTTCATTAGTCGATCCCTGAGCTCTGCTTCCTCGTCGATATCTTGGATCGCTTCGAATTGGAATTTCGACCACAAAACAAAGGCTTTGAGGGTTTCATCGTCTTTAACTTTATTAGCCGTCGGAGGATTCACCACCCATTCTAAGGCAACGATTTCGGCTTCTAGTGCTTCAATCCCTTCTTTTAATCCATCTTCACTGACTCTAACTTGTGTTTTTAACTCGGCTATTTTACTTTCTAATCTCGTGACATCACTAGATGTCGGAAGATGGCCTATTTTGGTTTCTATAGCCGTGATGCGACCCTTCAAATCCGTAGCTAAAAGAGCGATTTGGTTTTCTAACGCCTCCAATTCATCTTCATTGCTATTACAACCAAACAATAAAACGGTTAAATAACCAAGACACAATATTTTTATGAACGAATTTTTCATCACTGAACCGTTTTTGATTGAAAATTAAGAGTATCGTTGTTCCGTCGCGATGGAGCCCTTGACTTTCCAGAAAGCGCTACCATTTTCTCATGTCGTGGGAAAGATGACTCTTTGACCAATCTTTTTGCCAGTTTGGCTAATTACAGTTTGTTCGACGCCAGCAATCTCGAAAATCAGGCAGTTTATCAGAATGGAGGAGGCATGAGAAATAAGAGCAATATTGGACATTACTCACGTTCCAATCACTAATATCCTGATTGAAAGCCGTTGCGCTTTCGAACATTCGAAACATGCTCGTCACACTACGGACATTCCAATCCCCAATATCTTGATTGAAAGCCGTTGCGCCGTTGAACATACTATCCATATTGGTCACTTTACTGACATTCCAATCGCCAATATCTTGATTGAAAGCCGTCGCTTGATAGAACATCACACCCATATATCTCACATTAGAGACATTCCAGTCATCAATATCTTGATTAAATGAGCTGGCCTCACGAAACAGACTATCCATATTGGTCACACTACCGACATTCCAATCACTAATGTCCTGATTGAAAGCCGTTGCGCCGTTGAACAGACTATTCATATTGGTCACTTTACTGACATTCCAATCGCCAATATCTTGATTGAATGTCGTCGCGCCATAGAACATAAGACTCATATCTCTCACCTGAGAGACATTCCAATCGCCAATATCTTGATTGAATGTCGTCGCACCGTAGAACATACCTCTCATAGTGGTTACACGACTGACATCCCAATGTCTAATATCTTCATTGAATGATGAATTTCCAGAGAATAATGAGGAACCTATAGTGAATAATGTTGAGGACCCTACATTGAATAATAACGACATGTCTGTTACCAATGTCGTGCATTTAGGTCTATTGTCCCCTTCTTGAATCAACTTTCTTAGCAAAGCATTGTCGACGACGACGTATTCCACACCCTCTAATTTTCCGGAATACCCGACATATTCAGATGGATTGGGTAAGTGCGGACTCAACGAGACCGTAACGCCATTGGGGTCTTTAACAAACCATGAAAATGGGGTCCCGAGGGGGATCCAACTTATTTTTTCGAATCGAGCCGCTATTTCACAATTTTTACTTGCTGTAAAACGAACCTCTAAATCACGATTGCTAAAATTTCCGCAATCCCCAACCCATTGGTCTAATTGATAATACTCATCAGGGATCACCTCAATGGTGACCGTTTGGCCACTTTTAATGGTTTGATTAGAAGTTATGGCACCACCCTCTTGGGCACTTGTAGTGATGGTGAAAGTCGCGACTTGAGGTGTTGGTAATGGTGGAACTTCGAGATCCGTCGGATGTTTGTCCTCGCTACATGAGAAAAACAATAAGATAATGAACGCTAAGAATCTCGAATATATTCTTTGTGTTTTTGGGGGGGGGTAAAATAATTCATAATTGGCTGATTTTTATACGAATACGATGCTCAAAGGTAATAAAAAACCCTTTGAATAATGGAAATTGAAAAAAATCTGAATTTTCAAGGGATTTCTTTTTCGTATTCAGCAAATAACTCGGTTCAGTCTAGCGTTTCCTTGATTTTGACGTTTTCGTTGCGATTTTAAGTCATTTTAGATCCGATCAGGTTTTGGGGGGGGGTATTTGTGCCTATTTAGCGAAAATCCAAAATTTTAGTGCAAAGGGCTCAATAATTAATTGTGGAATAGGTTTCATCTATTTAATTGATACTTAAAGAGCAAAACTTTCTCCACATCCACAAGTTCTTTGTGCATTCGGATTTTGAAAGACAAAGCCCTTCCCATTAAGCCCTCCTGAATATTCTAAAGTAGTTCCCAACAGATAGAGCAAACTTCTTTTGTTGACAATGATTTTCACTTGATTGTCTTCAAATAGCTTGTCTTCTTGATGCATTTGTTTATCAAATTCTAGTAGGTACGATAAACCCGAACAACCGCCACTCTTCACACCTACTCGAACAAAATCAGATTCTGGATTGAAGCCATCCTCTCGCATCAGATGCATGACTTGATCTCGAGCTTGGTCGCTAACATTAATCATTCCTTGAGGGAAATAGGGCACAAAGTTACACAGATTCTAAAAGTTTGAGGATTTCTGTGAAATCAAGTTTAATCCTTAAATCACTTGGATTGAACATTTTTGATTCAATAGTTTATCTTGCTGACTTTATGAAAAAATGACAAAGCCTCCCAAGCAGCTCACAATGATCACAGATTTGGGTGAATCAAAGCTTATTGAACGATTGACCAAAGACTTTGAGATTCATCATAAGACAACGACATTATCCATCGGTGATGATGCTGCCGTTATAGACTTTGATTCCGATTGTTCTGTCATCAGTACCGATTTGTTGATTGATGGCATCCATTTTAATCTAGATTACACCCACTTAAAACAACTAGGTTACAAGTCTGTCATCGTCAATATATCGGATATCTATGCCATGAATGCGATTCCAAAATATATTTTGGTTTCTATTGCCGTATCGAATCGATTTTCGGTGGAAAGTCTTGAGCAATTATACCAAGGAATCCAACTAGCTTGTAAAAATTATCATATTGAATTGATTGGTGGAGATACTTCATCCAATCATCGGGGATTACAAATTTCGATTACGGCTATTGGGTCTTCAAAAAAAGAAAAAATTGTCAAAAGATCGGGAGCATCCAAAGGAGACCTCCTAGTCGTTAGTGGGGATTTAGGGGCCGCTTGTTTGGGACTATTGGTTTTGGAAAGAGAAAATCAGAGAATTTCAAAAAATGCCAATTATCAACCCAAGTTCGAACCATATCGATATTTTGTTGGAAGACAAATCAAACCAGAAGCCTCTAAAAGTACAGTCCAAATCTTGGAGGAAAACGACATTGTACCAACTTCAATGATTGATATCAGCGATGGATTGAGTACAGAACTATCTCATTTAAGTCAAGCTTCCAATGTCGGGTTTAAAATTCTTGAAAATAAAATTCCTGTTCATTCTAATCTTATTGAATTTTCAAGTGAGTTCAAGCTTAATTACTTGGACTTGGTTTTCAACGGTGGCGAAGATTATGAATTACTTTTCACCATCAAGCAAAAAGATCTCCCCATAATAGCTTCGATCCCAACGTTATCTGTCATTGGGGGGACGGTTCATCATGGAAATAAAAATTTGTTAATCAAAGAGGATGGAACTGAATTAGAAATAAAACCAAGCGGTTGGGATGGATTCAAAGATCTAACCAAGAGCCACATCCAGACTCATCATGATGATGAATCCACCAATGAATCCTAAAGTGGCTTGATCGGTGTATTTATCAAGTTGAGTTTCAGGAATCACTTCTTCTACGACAACAAAAATCATTGCCCCTGCGGCAAATGCCAATGCATAGGGTAGAAGAGGGGTAAAAAAAGTAACCGCAAGCACCCCCACAACAGCAGCGATTGGCTCAACAATAGCTGACATTTGTCCATACCAAAAGCTTTTTAATCGAGAAACACCAACTCTTCGAAGAGGCATTGCAACAGCAATCCCCTCAGGTAAATTTTGAATACCAATGCCCATGGCTAAAACGACAGCTCCACTAATAGATGCTTCAGGAACTCCTAGGGCAACCCCACCAAAAAGAACGCCAATGGCCAATCCTTCAGGTATATTGTGTAACGTTATGGCCATAACGAGTAAAGTGGTTTTGTGCCAAGTGGTTTTTATTCCTTCACTTTCTTTAAAGTTGATATGGATATGTGGAAGTAATTTATCCATACCAAAAATAAATAGGGCCCCTAAAGCAAAACCAATGGTTGAAGGTAAAACTTTTGTAAAACCCTCACCCGCACTCATTTCGATAGCTGGAGAGAGTAAACTCCAAAAGCTTGCAGCAACCATCACCCCTCCAGTAAGTCCTAGCATACAATCTAAGGCACTTCGAGACATGGTTTTGAATAAAAAGACGGTTGCAGCTCCTAGACCAGTCATCCCCCAAGTAAACAGTGTGGCATACAACGCTCCTAAGACTGGAGGGGTGTTTTCAAAAAAAGCAAATACGTTATCCATGAAACTACATTATCAAGCAAATTTATTTCGATTCAGCACTAAAATAAAAATTGAAACGCCAAGTTTTCAACGATCAATGACAGCATGAACAAGCTTCATTCAAATGATTTGGGGGGAATGGGATTTTAAAAAAGTTTCTGTGGATGATAACATTCAAGATATGACCTAAAATCAAAGATTTTGGTTTAAGAAATAGGTAATGGCAGAAAACCATTTGAATACGCTCAAAAAATTAGCAGAAAAACAGTATCCAATCGAAGTATAGATAACTACGAATCAAGCGACTTAATGAGCGATAAAGCCGTTACAAAAATGCATGAAATCGTTAAAAAGGAAGTCATTATAGGCAATTATTAGCGTTATTTTGTAGATGCCGTCATAGGAGAAATCTTGATAACAAGGTGGGCTTATGGTTTTTTCTCAAACAAAATGAGCACATGATTAAAGTGATTTGTGTAACTCATGTGTTTCATAACATTCAAGACTAGAATAAACATCTATGGTCTAACTTTGATTTATCATATCTGACGAGAGTAAGATGGTGATTCAATAATGACCCCAAAACAATGATTTAAACGGATTAAAATAGTTCTAGCGAGTTGACCATGACATTCATTAATGTTGCAAAATCATGAAAATAGATATTGAAGATTTTTCAAAATTGCCCGTATACCTTTTCTATGCAATAATCTTATTGATCGGGGTATTGTGCTTCATTGGAGTAAAAAACAACGCCTCTTCGCTTTGGATGTTCATGGCTTTATCCTTTGTTTTAGGCGCTATCTTTTATGCCTGTCAACTCAGATTACAGTTCACGACTGACCATTTAAAATACCAATTTATCCCTTTCAATCGGCGTCCAAAACACATTCGATGGGATGATGTTGAAACATTAGAAATTAAAAAGGCAAGACCGCTTCGAAATTTTTTAGGATGGGGGATTCGTTACTCCAGTAAATATGGATGGGGATATATCACCGATGCAACGTATGCAATCTTCATTACATCA
Source organism: Flavobacteriaceae bacterium (assembly GCA_026710085.1). Lineage (GTDB taxonomy): Bacteria > Bacteroidota > Bacteroidia > Flavobacteriales > Flavobacteriaceae > Bin25. Next base: position 12,579 of record JAPORT010000089.1, read on the forward strand.
AAAAATAAAAAAATAGTGATTTCTGTGAAAAATAAAGACAGCGTTTTAAACTTTTTGAAACAGAACAACATCCCTTTTGTTGTAAAATAACAACACATGCGTTTTTATTTGATGATATGGCCCTGCATAGTTGCAGTTAGCGGTATGGGACAAAATCAATTGATTTCGGAGTTGATAGACGATTTAACCAACAGCCAATTTGAAAAAGCATATCAAAAATGGGATCAAACGGTTTAAGCCCTGTTATCAGAAAATCAATTTCCATTGGTTTGGCAATCCATCATCGCTCAAAATGTAAAAATAAATCGAGTTGAATTTCATTGTGAGGAGTTCACAACCGAATCTGAGTTAAACTTCTATACCCTTTATTTTGAAAATCAAACGCTTGATTTACAAGTTGCCTATTCTTTAGAAAGCAACAGCCTTTCTGGTTTTTTATAGTGCCAGTTTATGATCGTCATCAACAAGAGAAATATCAATCGCCAAGCTATAAAGATGAAAGTCGGTTCTGAGAAGAAGATATGGAAATAAAAAGCGGTTCTGTGGTATTAAATGCAACGATAACCCACAACCTCATGAGTCACACCACGCCATCTGCATTTTTATTCATGGATTAGCTCCACAAGATAGAGATGCAACCATGGGAGTGAATAAGCCCTTCAAGGATTTAGCCATGGGATTAGCTGTTCATGGTATTTCATCGATCCGATATGACAAGAGAACTTACACCTATCAAAATGATATCAAGGAGATCCCCATTGAAAAAGAAGTCATTGATGATGTTTCCAATATCATCAAATGTGTTGCTTGTCACCCCGAATTCCAAAGAAAAGATGTCTATTTAATAGGCCATAGTTTGGGTGGCATGTTGCTACCAAAAATCACGTTGTTAAATCCTCAAGTGAAAGGATTGGTTTTCATGGCAGCCAATGTCAGTCCTTTAGAAGATTTGTTTTTAAAGCAATATGATTATTTATTCCATTTGGACGGAACACTGGATGAAGTGGAACAAAAGCGATTATCGCAAATGAAAAACCAAGTGAGGTATCTAAAAGATACTCTGACCATATCGTCAACATCTGATAAATTGCCATTTCAAATTCCATCAAGTTGTTGGTTATCTCTCAAAAACTACAATCCTACTGAATCCGTCAAAAAGATTTCAGTCCCTATGCTATTTCTTCAAGGAGAACAAGATTATCAAGTGACATTAGAAGAATTCAATAGTTGACCACAGACATTATATCAGAGAGAGAAAGCGAAACATTCAAATCTTACCAAGATGCCAATCCCCTTTTTTTTACAAGTTCAAGAAGCTGGAGAGAATAATCCAACAAACATTCCTTATTACGTGGTAAAAGATATTGTTGAATGGATTCAATCAATCGAATGAAAACTTATCATGATTAGGCTATAAAGTCAATGAATCCAGTTGCCCAAAAAGGTCAAAAATTAAATTTTAGACAACATGATTAATTCACCCCCTTCAACTGTTGGATTGACACGCAATTTTTTATCAAATCCATGCAAAAATTTGAGATAAATCCGTAGAAACCTTTTCAGGCTCGGATCAATCAATAAAGCTATCTTGTCATGATTCGAGTTTTCAACGGCTTCTAACATAGCGTCTAGTTGGTATCCCGTTTTTACATTCCAAGAGTCTCTCTGATCGCAAACCTCATCATCGTACTGAGCATCTAGTGGGATGGAAAAATCACACTCGGTTAAAATGATTTCACCTTTTTCTGATTCATATAAATCGATGAGATGATTGATCGTTAAGCTCACGGATATATCTTTTTCGGAATCGATACCTATAGATGCTATATCCTTTAATGTTGAATATTTACCGTTGGGGGTATCCATTTTAAAATGTTGGTTTTGTAATACTTTTTGATTTTGTGGCAGCAAACCAACAACTTTTCGATACTTTCTGAGATATGTGTCTTTTTCTTCTTGTGTTAATTCATCGTCGGGTAAGATTTTGGCTGAATAATACACTTTGTACCCCCCCCCTTTTTAGCTTCAGAATTCTATCTTTTAATTTTTCAAAATATTCTTCGGATCCGAGTCCGATAAATGGAACATAAACGACTTGCTTTTTTGCTTCTGAATTGATAAAAACCACCATCTTTTTATCAAGTTGTTTGTTCATTTTATTGACATACGCTTTTGATATTGAACTGCAAGAAATAATGGAAAATAGGATAACAGAAATCAAGACTTTGAAACGACTATGAAAGCCCATATTTTAATCGTTTTTACCTATAACAGCGTGAGTTAATTCTACAACAACGTCTGATGCCGCTTCAAACCAGCATCCTACTTTACAAGCTCCTCGACCTTTAATTTTCTCACCGTTTTCATCATTATCTTGAATAGCCGGTTGATTATCTTTGGGACTTATGTGTATTTATCTTGAATGAAGGTTTTCTCTTTTCGGATGAGAAGGAATGTTTGCTTTCTTGAAAACTTGCCCCATGACATCATCGACTA
>JAPORT010000007.1:0-4761 GCA_026710085.1 Flavobacteriaceae bacterium
ACTCCCAACGTCCGCATGGCTCTCCATTTGTAATGATCATCAGCCAACCATAATTGTGAAATATTTTCAAACTGTTTGTTTTGAGCAATTTGATCAGGAGGCAAATGATTATGGTAATCAATGATTGGTAAATCTTTGACATAATCATGATAGAGCCTTTTGGCATGATTCGATTCAAGTAAAAAATCTTCGGTGATAAAACCACTCATCAATCAAAATTTAAGTGAATCGATAGTTTCAATGTCTTGCTAATTTGGAGTTTATATGTTGTTGGTACGTTCTATATTCGAATGATTGAGATGAAATCACCATATGGTCAAAACCTGGAAGGTGTTTACGTTACTTCGGTATGGAATGGATTGGTGGTGGTTTTCTCATGGCTTGGACACCTTCTATTTGCATGCCTAAATTTTTAGGGACCATATTGGCCAATGCAATTCGATGGTCCATCACCAGTTTTAATGAATCTAACACCCATAGATACTCTTGGTTATCAACCAAATTGAACATTTCTTTTTTATCGTTGTAGTGATCATATAGCTCATACCCATTTTGTCCATTGGGTCCCCAACGAGTGAGTCGATACCGATCTGTTTTAATGGTATATCCATTTTTCATTTGGCTCAACGCCGACTTTCGAACAGATGTTGACGTCCCATTCAATACAGGCAATAAACTGATTCCAGATACAAATTCTGGAGTTTCAAAACTCATTAAGTCCATAATGGTGGGGTATAAATCAACTAATTCAATAGGAGATGATTCAATATCAAGACCTTTTTCAATCGTTGGTCCCGCAATAATTAAGGGCACCCTCGTTGCATTATCGAATAAAGTTGCTTTTTTCCAGTGACCATGTTCTCTCAAATGATAACCGTGATCGGAGGTGAAAATGACAATGGTGTTTTTATCCAACCCTGTTTCTCTCAAAGATTTCAATATTCTATTTAATTGTGCATCAACAAAACTCGTTGTAGCATAATAGGCTTGAATGATTTCTCTTGAGAGGGAATCTTTCATATTGACCTGTTCGGGTTTGGCTCTGATGGTATGACGAGCTGGAATCGGTAGAGATTCGATATACTCTTGTCCAGGATTGGGTGGTAGTTCCACATCATCTAAATCGTATAACTCAAAATACTTTTTGGGAGCAACAAATGGGGTGTGGGGACGAAATAAACCCACAGCAAGAAAAAATTGTTGCTTATTTGCCGCAAACTCCTCCAATAAATCGGAGGCTATGGTTGCAGAGATTCCATCCGTCTGTTCTTCATCGGTCCCATCAGCAGCAAGCCATGAAAGTGTAGCCCCATATTGATTTGGAACAAGGGTATTGATTTTGTATTCCTCTTTTTTATCTCGACCATAGGGATTGAACGTATAATCCCAAGTGTACACATCATCAAAACTCGAAGTCCCTATGGCACCTGGATTATCATAATGATAAATTTTTCCAATGCGTACAGAGTTATATCCTTCTTGCTTGAATCTTTCTCCAATGGTGGTGACGTAAGGAATGGTTTGACGCAAATAAATTCGGTTTTCATACAATTTAGTTTGGTCAGGATATAATCCTGTCATCAGGGAAGCTCTAGATGGCCCACAAATAGGAAATTGAGTATGCGCGTTTCCAAATTGAACGCCTTGACTCGCTAAGGAATCTATGGTTGGTGATTGAACTAATTTGTGTCCGTAAGTCCCTAAATCACAGTTCAAATCATCAGCTATAACCAATAGTACATTTAACGAATTAGGATTTTTTGTATTCTCTTGGATTTGTTTTTCAAGATTACAATTCAATACAAACAATAGAATGATTAAAGGGTAAGGTTTCATGCTTTAGAATTTACAAAAAGTCAAAATAGGAATCAATAATCGAAATGATGTTTTCAGCCGAAAGTTGTGTACGCCCCAAGGGAAATTACAATCTCCAAATTTAGTTTTTTCAAGTTTTAAAAATTAAAATTCTCATAATGACTTAATAAACTTTGAATTAACTTGCCCTTTCTAATTTCAAAAATTGATGATCCATAAAAATTTTCAAATGACTCAATACATTAAGGCAACTCTTTTTTTCTTATTCTCATTAGGAATAGGAACACAAGTTTATTCTTTGGATCCCAACCAAAAACACATTCCCCAAATCTTAGGAAGAACTCAAATTGTAGATATAGCCAATTCTGGAAGTTCTAATCAAATTGAACTACAGAATTATTGGAGAAGCAATATAATCGTTTCAAAAGAAGCTATTGAATCACAAAAAAAACCCAAAGCGTCACATGTTCCTGGATTGATTGAATACCGCATCTATGTTACGCAATCGGGTACCTACAAGATTTCATTCCAATCCGATGAAGAATCTTTTGGTTTGATGCATTTGACGATCAATGGTGTTAATCATGGAAAACTTTTTGAAAACAGTCAATCGGCTTCGCCAAAGATTGAAAATCTTGATTTACATCAAGGATACCACTTAATTCGTTTGACGTCGGCGAAAGTCAATACCCCAATACCCCAAATCAATGAAATTTCCATAACATTTGAAACTCCCAAAGAAATTCCAGCCCCAATACAAACAAAACTAACTTCCAAAGAAAGTGTAAAGCCTGATTTGGAGCCAGGCTGGGAGCAAAAAATTAGTCGAAAAATTCATTTGGACTTTCATACGGCTGCTTATGTTGATGAGGTTGGAAATAAATGGAATCCAGATGAATTTGCTTCTACATTGGCCGAAAATCACGTCAATGCCATCACTGTTTTTGCAAAAGGCCATCATGGATTTGCTTATTATGATACCAAAATTGGAACACGGCATCCCGGTTTAGATTTTGATTTATTAAAAGAACAAATTGAAGCTTGTCACAAAAAGGGCATCATGGTTTTGGCTTATTTCTCCATTAATTTAGATGAATTATGGGCTACTACTGAAGAGAGTGATAATGAAAATAGAGGAAGTTTTCAAGGCGTGGATGCCAACCCTGAAAATATTTACATAAGTGAATATACTTGGCCAATGATTCAAGAACTAGTAGAAAATTATGACATCGATGGTTTTTGGTTTGACTTTCCTGGATACGATTCTTTTGTTACAGAAACCATCAATTTGATTCGATCATTAAAACCTGATTTAATATCAGCATACAATCATCAATTCGATAAGCCAAGAGAAGAATTGGCAAAAATGGATGTCATGGAAATAGAAGCTTGGATGCATTCACAATCGCTTTATAGATTACCTTACATTGCTCGATATGCTCATGGGTCAACGCCCATTACTGCCATGTCCACTCGCTTTTGGCACATGTGGGGCGATTTTGGTCGGGTGAATGATGAGGCGCTTTTAACCTACGAAACAGCGGTGAGTTATGCCAATGGAATAGGATTGACTATTGGCGATCAGTTGCATCCCAATGGACGGCTAGAACCAGCCGTGTACAAAGTCATCGGCCAAGCATATCAATTGGGGAAATTACTCGATCCTTATGTTCACCAAGCTTCTTTTGTTCCTTACGTTGCTTATTTACGACAAGATTTAACAGGTTCGGCTGTGGTATTGGATAATGGTATTCATTTTAATGTTGTTGATGAAAACCAATCGTTAGATCAATACAAGGCTCTTATTATTCCCAAAGTACAAGATGTTTCAGAGCAATATGTTTCTAAATTGTCTGAATTTGTCAACAATGGAGGTAAGATCATTGCTTTCGGTGATCCGCCATCTTATATGGAATCCATTTTAGGAGTCAAGAAATATGAATTAATAGAATCTCCGTTTCATGAATATCGAAATATGATTGGTGGTTTTGTTCGAAATCGAGACAGGGTTTTAAAGTCAGCAGCTGCGATGGATATACTAATCAAACAAAAACCTATTGGTGTCAAACCAACTGGCTCAACCAAAACAATTGCTCCATTGGTCTTTCAAATGAATTATGGAACAGACCATCGTCTATCACATCAACAGAGTCCTCCAAAAGACGAAGCATCCGAATATGCCGCCATAACTCATAGAAAGTTAGGAAAAGGAGAAATCATCTTTTCTCCTTTGGCCATTCCCCAAGATTATGCCACCGATGGGTTTACTCAAAACAGATACATTGTAAAGGATATGTTTGACATGGTTGTTCCGTCGAGTGAACGATACGTAGAGGTCGTCGACTCTAAAGTGAATTTGGAAGTTTCAATTTTGGAACAAGAACACAAAAATCGCTTTGTGATTCAACTAGTTCACGCGCCCCAATCAAGAAGAGCTACTCTTGAACCCATGCCGGTGATCGATGAATTTCCAATGGTTCAAGGAACCGTTTTAAAAATTCATAAACAAATCATAGCCAATCGGTCCGTACGTATTGTCACTCAGGAGTTACAAGAGTTAAAACCTATCAAAGTAGATGATTTTCACTTCACTTATGAAATTCCTGATTTTTCAATCAATACCGTCTTGGTGATTGAATGACTTGAACTCACACTATTGCGTTTTCCATGCTTTTCAGCGTCAAGGCATTATCGTGATATGTCCTCCTATCTTGGCTAGGATCCCCCATCTCTGGAGTTGCATCGATGGCCTTGATGGGCCTCGAAAAAAAAGTTTTCAAAGGAAAGCCACCATTTTGAAAAAAGTTCAAAAAAAGGGGGGGGGTAATCGATAAATTTTATCTTTGTCCCAACGCTTTGGCATACCATGCCAAAAAAACTAAAATGAACTACTCATGAACCGATGCTTCGTTGGACGCCTCTCGTGGTCTGGTCTTTTCCTTTTTT
>JAPORT010000007.1:4887-14921 GCA_026710085.1 Flavobacteriaceae bacterium
ACCTGATGCCCATTATCAATTCGAAGGCTGGTCGGGAGATTGTCCTATCAGCAGCACGGAGCTCCGCCTCACATGGGAAGTCACCAGCCATTGTTTGCTCATAGCGGAGTTTGAAAAGATTTCCTACCGTATTGAGGCCACGGCCACTCCAGGGGGTTCTTTGACAGGACTTTCTGGCGATGCCTACGCCCAAGGCCGAGCCATCATCTTGACGGCTGTTCCGGAAGCCAACTATGAATTCATTCGTTGGATGTTGACCTCTTCGGATGCCGATGGTTGTCCTGATAGCGAGTCCTTGACAAGCCCCACGCTTCGTTGGGTGGTGCAAGGTCCCTGTCAGCTTGAAGCATTGTTTGGGACTATTTCCCGCACGATCACCACCTGGATTGGTGAAGGAGGCACCATCACGGAAACCCAAATGGTGGCCCATGGCCAAGAAGTCACGATTGCCATCACCTTAGACGAAGGCTATGAGCTCCATCAATGGACGGGGGATTGTGGGGATTTCAGCAAGGAGGACACCAGCCTTCGTTTCGAAGCCATCCAAGATTGTCAGCTCAAGGCGGTGCTTCAAAAAAAGCCATACACCATCACGGCTGAAGCTTCGGCAGGAGGAACGATTCATGGTCTCCCCACAAGGCCACCCACACATGGCCAAACGATGATCTTGACAGCCGAGGCCGCCGCAAATCATGTGTTTTCCCGATGGACGACCGAGGGGGTGGCGTGTCCTGAGCTCGTCGATGCGACGGATTCCAAGCTATCCTTTACTGTGGAAGGCCCTTGTGCCTTGGAGGCGGTGTTTCGGAAAGCCGATCGCACCATCACCACCTCGGTGAGTACGGGTGGGAGCATCACCCCCACGCAAAGCATCCCCAACGGTCAAATGGTGAGCATCGCGGTGACCTTGGAGGAGGGGTATACCTTGGAGCGTTGGACAGGCAACTGTGGGAATTTCAGTCACGAGCAAACCACCATCACCTTTCGAGCCACCCAAGATTGCCAAGTGCATGCGGTGCTAGCCGAAGAAGAAACCACGAACCCAACCCCCACCACCCAAAACTGTCATGGCGTTGCTATTTCTATCAACGAGACCTGTCCGCCCTTACTGAAAAAGCTGCCCAATGGGGTGACGGTGATTCTCAACCCCGCTCTCCGCCATCCTTCGCAATACGTGGGCCAACAGGCCATGCTCGATGGCATCACCTACACGGTGGTGGATAACACTTTGCTCCGACAACGAGTCAGTGAAGGCAACACCGATGCCGTGTGCACGACCTTGGTGACGGATCTGCAAGGGTTATTCACTGATGATGATTTCTTTAACACCTATATTGGGGATTGGGACACCCGTCGAGTGACCAGCATGGCCTCGCTCTTTAAAAACGCCCGTTCTTTCGATCAAGACATCAGCCATTGGGATGTCAGTGGGGTGACCGATATGTCAGCTATGTTTCAGAATGCCCGTTTGTTCAATGAAGCCATCGGGGATTGGGATGTCAGTGGGGTGACCACGATGATATCCACCTTCAAGGGAGCCCGAGCCTTCAATCAAGACCTCAGCGGGTGGGACGTGAGTGCGGTGACCAACATGGTCACCCTGTTTCAACAAGCCACCGCTTTTAATCAAGACATCAGTGGGTGGGATGTGAGTGCGGTGACCAATCTATCGGCCACTTTCGAGGGAGCCACCTCTTTCAATCAGGACATCAGCGGTTGGGACGTGAGTGGGGTGACTCATCTGGTAGGCACCTTCAATGGAGCGACGGCTTTTAATCAAGACCTCAGCGGATGGGATGTCCGTGGAGTCACGGAAATGAGTTGGCTGTTTTCGGGGGCCACGGCTTTTGATCAAGATCTTAGTGGGTGGGATGTGACCAAGGTGAGCCACTGTCAGCAAGTGGCTTGCGGTTTGCGTGCAGATCGTCGTCCGGGCTTTACGTGCAATCAAGAATGTTTGCTCACCCGTCATGCCAATGGGGTGACCGTCACGCTCCATCCCCGCATTCGGAGCCATGCCATGCAAAACCCTTCGACCTATGTAGGACAAAAAGAAATCCTTGATGGGATCGAATACACGATTGTGGATAATGCCTTGCTCACGCAACAGGTGGGTGCAGACAACACCGATGCCAAATGCACCACCTTGGTGACGGTTATGAATCAGTTATTTAATGGCAAGACGACGTTCAATGAAGCTATTGGGGATTGGGATACCAGTCGCGTGACCACCATGGGTGCCATGTTTTTTAATGCCTCTGCTTTCAATCAAGCCATTGGCGATTGGGACGTGAGTCGGGTGACGGATATGATGAGCATGTTTAATAATGCCTCTGCTTTCAATCAACCCATAGGGGATTGGGATGTCAGTCGCGTGACCAATATGGCGAGCATGTTTAATAATGCCTCTGCTTTCAATCAACCCATAGGGGATTGGGATGTCAGTCGCGTGACCAATATGGCGAGCATGTTTAATAATGCCTCTGCTTTCAATCAACCCATAGGGGATTGGGATGTCAGTCGGGTGACGAATATGGCTAACATGTTTTTAAATGCGGATGCGTTCAATCAGCCCATGGGGGATTGGGATGTGGGTCAGGTGACCAGTATGCAAAACATGTTTGATAATGCCTCTGCTTTTAATCAAGCCATTGGGGACTGGGATGTCAGCCGGGTCCACAATATATATAGGATGTTCCAAGGTGCCACGACTTTCAATCAAGATCTCAGTGGTTGGGATGTTAGCCGCGTAACCAATTGTAATCTGTTTTGGACGAATGCAGGATTAACCTCATCGAATCGCCCGACATTCAGTCAATGCACCCCTTGAGGGGGATCGTTAAAGGATAAAAACCATGCATTGCCAACATCTGTGGTAAGATTTTTGATGGGTTGGGTTTTCGTAACTGGTTAAACAACATGCCGAGTGGTCAAGATGTGAGTCAGGGAAACAATAGGTTTCGAGGGTTTGTGGGAGGGGATATTTTCAACTAGGATTTGAGTGGTTGGGATGTCGATAAGGTTACCCTATGTTCCCTTTTCGGCTGTGATTTGGCGACCAACCGGCGCCCTTCTTTTACCCATTGCATGACTCTCTGCAATTAAAGAATTCATCAGCAATGGCTTTTGATTTTGTTGGAAAAAAATCATGTTCTTATACCATGGGTTGGTCTATTCAAAGCACGAACTTATGCCAATGGATCTTCTGCGAGGAAGGTATATCATGTGATTTTATTTCTAGATCAAGAAGATCAATACGCCATCAAACAAAGAATGCATAACACAAATTTGGTATTAGATGTGTTGAATCGAAATTGATTGGTTTCAAAGGTTTTGAAAACACGCTAGAATCTGTATCGGAGTCCAAACTGTATTTGCCATCTCGATTCAAGGCTAAAATCGTCAATAAAGGTATCTTTTAAGTTAGTATCAAAAGAATAGGTCGGCCTATTTTGATCGACTGTCACACCAATGGGTTGCCAATTCGTAACGCGTTGTCTGATTCCCCAATTTGAAGAAATCAAATTGCCTAGATTCAAAATGTCAATACTCAACTGGATGGAATTTTGATTCTTCAATTCGTAATCTTGTAATATTCTCATGTCCCACCTAGAAAACCAAGGAAGTAGATGATTGTATTTTTTTGCATATTGGCCTCTTTGAGTTTTTAAAATAGGATCTTGTTGAATAAATTTTTCCAAGGCAGTTCTTTGAGTTGATTGTTCGTCCTCTGTACCAATAAATCGCATGTTTTTTATATCGTTTGATGTGGGGACATAGATTAAGTCATTATTGGGAGATCCATCCCCATTGATATCTCCCGAATAAGTGTAACTAAAGCGCCCTCCTTGAGCGTACTCAGCAAAGACACCTATGGATGTTACCCATGGCCCATACTCATATTGAGTGTTGAAAGTTCCAATCAATCGATGCTTGTTCCCAAACATTGAATGGGAACTGATGGCTTGATTGACATCATCAATAGCAGGATTGTTATTGAAGGCACTGCTTGTGATTTCAGATGCCGTTGAATTGGCATCTTTTGAAACCAGATAATTATAAGCTAGGCTAAACCAAGTATTGGAATTCCAATATTTCTGGATCTTCAAGGAACTATTAAACGAAGAACCGACATCGGTATTGGTGAACACATAAATATCAGCTCTTACTGGAAACCCTAGTCCTGTATATGTGGCTAGATCATCAGAGGTATAGATCTTACGATTATCAATTCCCAAGAGCCTTCCAGTGGGTTTATTGAGCCCATAATTACGAACGAGCATCCCATGGATGTCTTTCGTATACATGATATCAATGGTGGAAGACCATCCTTTGCCTAATAATTGGTCATGACCGATATTGATTCGAAAAACTTGAGGAAATTTAAATTGGGGATGCATAGCTTGTCTAAAATACCAAAATGGATTGCCTATTTGATTTCCGATCCAAACGAAAGGAATGCGACCAGAGAAAACGCCTGCACCACCACGTAATTCTGAAGTCCCAAGTTGATTCATTTCCCAATGAAACCCAAATCTTGGCGACAAAAGGGGTGTTCTTTTTGGCAATTGAGTGTTGTCAAACTTGATGGGATTGCCATCTAATTCAAAATAATCAATCGTATCATCGTAATCATGGGGTAAGGTATCGATGATATCTTGAGCGTATTGATTGGAATTAAAATAATATGGAGTATCTAATCGGAATCCGACGGTAAAAACCAATTTTCGATTGATTTGCCATCGATCTTGAACATAAACGGATAATTGACCAACAGACATAAAATAGATTTTCCAATCTCCTTTTTGATGTGTGTTTTGAGCAAATTGGACGACAGAGTCCATATGTCCTTGTTGAACAAAATCGACAAAAGTTGCCACACTTTCAAAACCAGGACCAAAAGTAGTGCTTGGATAAGGTGGACTGCCATCGGTAGGATCATACCAACCAAGATTAAAACTATTTTCAAAATCAAATCGTTCAAAACTACCTCCGACCGTGATGTTGTGATTTGGTAAATAGATGTTTAAATTATTGGTGATTTGAAAGACTTGCTGTTTGACATAATTTCGAATGGAAAAAGGCTCATGGCCAGCAACAATGTATCGGATGTTGTTTTTATTGATATTGACAACTGGAAAAGGCTTAGAAAATGGGACTCTAAAATCATGAAATGCAGTAAATCCAATTTGTAAGTTATTGGAAAATCGATTGTTAAAATTGGATTTTAATTCGACAATGCCAGCATGTAATCGATTGGTGATTTGATATCCTGAATTAAAAAACTGTAGTGTGATTCGGTCTGGACCACCTCGTCCTCCTGCATTTGGATGCCTAGGTAGTTCCCGACTGGCATCCAAAAAATTGTAGGTAGTGACCAAACTATGTTTTTGATTGATATTCCAATCTATTTTGATGAGGCCTTTGATATTTTCAGTTTGATGATTGTATTTTTCATAGGGACCTGTTTGGTAATCAAAGCGATTCAATAGGGTTTGTGAAACTAAGTCGAGATCAGACGCTAGTACTCTAGAAACTCTTTCACCTTTTAATCCAGGTCTTGAAGCAACAAGTTCAGATCCTAAATCTGAGCGTTGTTCTATTTCAAGATTGGTAAAGAAAAACGCTTTGTTTTTTATGATGGGTCCACCAAGTGTGAAACCAGTTTGAAAATGGGTTAAATCGGATCGAAAAAGCGGCTCTTCTTTGACTCGAATTCCGGTCAAATCTTGATTTCTAAAGAAATGAAATACAGAACCTTGAAAGTCATTGGCTCCAGATTTAGTGACTGCATTGACTGATGCCCCCGTAAATCCAGCAAGCGTCACATCATAAGGGGCTACATTGATTTGGATCTGGTCAATAGCATCTAGCGAAACGGGTTGTGCTGAAGATTGACCACCAGGTACCGCCGAATCCAAGCCATATGGATTATTGAATACCGAACCATCTAATGAAAAATTATTCAAGCGATCATTTTTACCAACAAAAGAATTGCCATCCGAAGAGGGTACCAGTCGGAGATAATCTGAAGTTGAACGGGAAATGCTTGGTAAACGATTGATTTGTCTGCTGCTGATTTCTGTAGAAGAACCAGTTTTGTTTTTCCCTAGTAGCGTCTGATCATAACTAGCAATTAATTCTACTTCACTTAATTCACTGGAAGCATTGCTTAAAAGAGTAAAATCTAATTCTAATTGATCTCCTAAAGCCAAATAAATATCATTCATTGTCAGTTGATCAAATCCTACGTAGGATACGTGCACGTTATATGGTCCACCAATCCGAAGATTGGGAATAGTAAACCGTCCATTTTCTAATGTGATTGTTCCCGCAATCGTTCCGGTTGGTTGATGATGGACAACAATAGAAGCTCCAAATAAAGGAGTGTTTTCTTGATCCGTAACCATTCCCTGAATCTGAGCAGTAGTGATTTGACTCCATGTCTTATTCAATCCTATCAAAGCGAAAGCAACTAAAAGAATACCAAGAGTTATTATGCTTTTACTCATGTGCGATTTATGATTAAAAAAGAATACTGAAAAAAGTTTTCAGAAATAAAAACGAAGGTTAAAAAAAAGTGTTTGCGAACAAAAAAAAGATTAGGAATGGATGTGATTAATATTTAAAAACATGGCCACCAACAATCACCTGTTGAGTTTTTTTATCAAATGTTGCCTTTAATCCAGTATGTAAAGCTGCTGTAGTCATGATATTGGCAATGGAATGATTGTATCCTGCTTCAACGGGTGCATTAGGTGTTTGACGTGATCGGACACATTCCATCCAATTGAGCATGTGTGCATTAGTCAATGGATCGGAGCCTGTATTGGCAGAAGTCATCACTTGTTGTGAAGAATCGGCTAAATCTAACGCTTCTAATAAATTGGCCTGATAACCCATTTTGGAGGCCTCATATTCGGTAAGTCCACCATTTGAGGTAACCTTGTTGGTTGCTAGATTGAGCTCTCCACCATTTGAATAATAAATTTCTTTGGTTCCTCCAGCAGAATTGGTGAAGCGTGATGAATAAACGACCTGGAAACCAATATCCGGCTGGTCATCTGGACCGTAGTCAAAAACAGCCGTCATCGTATCGGCATTTTCTCTGCCATCTTTCCATAAATAAATGCCACCGTTGGCGGTGACGCTTCTGGGATGATTGAATCCAGAAAACCAGTGCACGGTATCGATTTGATGTGACATCCATTGACCTGGAATTCCAGAGGAATAAGGCCAAAACAAACGATATTCGATGTATTTGCGAGCATCCCATTCTTCAAACGGCCGATTGATTAAATAACGTTTCCAATCGGTATCGGATGGTTGAATGGTATTGGTATATTTTGGTTGACGCCATCGGGCTGGTTGATTGACATTCCATGTCATTTCAACCATCATAATATCACCAAACTTTCCAGCTTTGATAAATTCATCAGCGGCATGATAATTCAATCCACTTCTTCTTTGAGAACCAATTTGCACGATAATGCCAGAATGCTTGACTGCTTTGAGCCCAACGATATTGTCATCCATTGTTTCCGCAAAAGGTTTTTCAACATAAGCATCTTTTTTTGCATCGGCGGCTTCAACGGTATGGATGGCATGTTGAAAATCTGCTGTGGAAATAATCACCGCATCAATTTGATTGTCTTCATAAAGAGCTTCATTGTTTTGATATGTCATCACATCCTCGCCCGTCAATTCTTTGATGTAGGATTTTCCCCAATCTCTTCGTGCATTCCATATATCAGATAGTCCCGTGATTTGAAAATTCAACTGGTCTTGAAAAGCGACCAATGATGGGATTAACGAACCTCGGGCTCTTGCAGAAAAACCAATGATCCCCACTCGCACTCGGTCATTGGAACCGATAATCGATGCATAACTTTTGGCACTGAATAACGAGGGTGCTGCTAATGATACTCCGCCCGTTGCTATGGATGCTTGTTTTAAAAACTTTCGTCTTGATTTTTTCATGATGTTGATTTTAAGGCTTAAAATTCTCTTATTTTGATGTTTTTAAAATGAACTTCATTGCCATGATCTTGAAGCAAAATCAGTCCATGATGGAGTCTCCCAAAATCTCCCCATTTTTCATATTTACTCTTTTCAACAAGGGCTCCAAAAAGTTGGCTGAATCGATCGAATTCAACGACTTTAATGTGGTTTAACCAATGTTCAATACGCCCATTTTTAGCCACAATTCGAGCATTGTTCCAGCCGGTTGTACTATATCTTTTTCCGGAGCCAACCGAATGGCTTTCGGCTCGAATCAAATCATATAATGAACCAATGGTTCGATTTCCATTTTTTCCTTGTTTGGCATCAGGATGCCTTTTGTCATCTAGAATTTGGAACTCTAGTCCGATAGAAGAGCCCTCTCCTTGATTCAAGTTAGTATCGACAAAATATTTAATGCCGCTATTGGCCCCTTCGGTCATTTTAAAATCAAGGGATAATTCAAAATTTGAGTAAGAATCCACGGTGACAATATCGCCTCCATTGGTGGATTCACCACCATCGGAAGCTTCCACCGTTAAAATTCCATTTTCTATTTTCCAACCTTGGGCTGGAAACCTTTCTAATTGAGCTCCTCGCCAGCCTTCAGTCGATTTACCATCCCAAAGAAAACGCCATCCTTTTCTTTTTTCTAATGTGGTTAATTGTCCATCAATTAAACTGATTTCAGGAGCATAGTCATAACTGGGGTGGCGTAGTTTTTCTAGATTGGTAGTAGCAATTCGAAGGTGACGCCACATCACTTTGGTCCCTTCCAAATCTTTATTTTGAATGCTATGAACTTGCAACCCAATAAAACCTTCAGCAGTTAAATCATCCACTAGGTTGGCACATTGGACTCCATTGACATAAGTTCTTAAAACATTTCCAATGGCTTCAATGCGGTAATGATTCCATCCACCTGACTTAAACGCATGTTGACCTTTTTCATTACGGGACAAAGGGTAGAGCCAACCTCTTCGCGATTCATCATAAATTCCGCCAGCCCATTTTCTTGGACTGGTCTCGATTTCGCATTGATAACCATGAACAGCACCATTGGCATATTCTGGAAAACTTAACGAACGAAATTGAACGCCAGAATTAAGCCCATTTTCAATCTTGACTTCGAATTCTAAAATGAAATCACTATAGGTTTTTTTAGTAGCTAAAAAACTATTTCTCTGACCATATTTAGAATATCCGGTGATGCCCCCATCTTTTAATTCAAATTCCACTTGACCATTTAAAATTTGAAAATCACTTAAATCATTACCATTGAATAAAGGTTTCCAATCATCGATGTCTTGCTCTTGGGAGTAAACAAAGTGATTTAAAAATAAAATAGTTATTATAAAAGTCAATTTTAGTTTCATTTTTATTCGATTTATAGAAAACGAAGTTAAGCATCATTTTGAAAAAAACTGATGTTAAATAAATAGGAAACATTCATCCATTGATTCCCTAGAATTATTTCTAATACTTTAATACTAATTTGCGGTTTAAATTACTTTTTAAAATCAAGACATCATCCTTGTGTTTCATGATACCTCCCCTTGATTGAACGGCAATGAGAGTAAAATCAAATACCTACAATACAGACACAAATTGGTATAAGGCTTCATTATGTTCAAATCACTAATAGAACCTAATTCCAATTTGATTTGTTTATTTCTTAGGTTAAGAAAATTTTATGATCATCACCATAGGTGTTAGCCTGTGTCATATTTCATGGACAAAGAAAACCAACACCTTTTGATCCTAGTATTGTTGCAACGTAGAAAGTTGTCTTTGCCAGCTTGTCCATCACATATCTGCACCTCATTAGTCGAACGAACTTCTTTTCCCTTTGGCAAGGTTTTTGTAGTTTTGAAGTTGATTAACTAATGAATGCTTTCCGTGGGTTTGATGTTCCTTACCCCCCCCCAAAAAATTCCCTAAGTAGCTCGTTTTTTCGAGCCACGGGCCTTTTCAGCTGCTTTTTTCTTTTGTTTTCTGGTGTTCTTCATCGGGCCATCGTGTGTGGCTTGTAT
>JAPORT010000098.1 GCA_026710085.1 Flavobacteriaceae bacterium
CAGGGAATTAGTGGCCGCCGATAACACCGATGCCAAGTGCACCACCCTGGTGACCAATATGAATCGGATGTTTCGAAATAAGACGTCCTTCAATGAGGATATTAGCGATTGGGATGTGAGTCGGGTGACCAATATGAGTGAGATGTTTGAAAATGCGAGTGCGTTCAATCAACCCCTTGGGGATTGGGATACGAGTCGCGTGACCACGATGAGTGCCATGTTTAGAAATGCGACGGCCTTTAATCAAGACATTGGGGATTGGGATACGAGTCGCGTGACCAATATGGCCTTTATGTTCAAAGATGCGAGCGTTTTCAATCAACCCCTAGGGGATTGGGATGTCAGTCGGGTGACCTATATGAGTAATATGTTCCAAGATGCGAGCGTTTTCAATCAACCCCTAGGGGATTGGGATACGAGTCGCGTGACCACGATGAGTGCCATGTTTAGAAATGCGACGGCCTTTAATCAAGACCTTAATGGTTGGGACGTGGATCAGGTCATCAATTGTGACTTTTTTGGTTGTTATTTGGCGAAAAACAAACGTCCTTCCTTTACCAATTGTTCCGACCTATGTGGTGATTAATAACCTTCGAAATCGAGCGTCTTGTCAAAGAATCGTTCCAGTTCCTTGCCAAGGGTTAAGATCATTCATGAGGGATCATACGGTCAGCAAGGCGAGAAGGGGCGACCGACGAGGGATCTCACCCAAAGATGGCAATCAAGGATGGACATCACTTGCTTGAACCATGGTTTACCCACATTCCAAGCACAATGTCATGCCAATGTGTTTTCTACATGAAGTGGAATGATGATTTCTAGATGTCAAATAAGGAATATCAACGCAAATTAGTATGAGTTTTATTGAATTTTTGGAAGTTAAGCTCGGAAAGAATAAAACTTTTCTCGATCATTTTAAATGATGAAACAACAATTCGTTGATTTTATTTAATGACCTTTCGATGACTTGCTTTCTTGGTCCATTCATTTTGAATTCAAATGTTTCCACTTTCTTCATAATGGCCAAACCAATAAATACGGTTCCAACCGGAACATTGATATCACCTTGAGTTGGTCCGGCATTTCCTGAAGTTGCAAGAGCAATATCTGTTTCAAATCTTCTCTGGGTTCCAAGGGCCATTTGTTCGACTATTGTTTCATTGGCGGGGCCTAACTTTTGGATAATGGATTTAGGAATGCCTAGCAAATCAGTTTTCATATCATTGTTATAAACCACTAAACCTCCTTTAAAATACGCAGATGCTCCTGGTATAGACGTTATTTGATTTGCAATAGCTCCCCCAGTATAGCTTTCAGCGCAACTGATTGTCAATGATTTTTCAGTGAGTAACTCTGCCACCACATTTTCTATTGGACGATCATCTTGTCCATAGTAAATATCTTGAATAAGAGGTAATAGTTGTTCAATGGCTCGGTTTATATGTAATTGGGCATTTTGAAAGTCTTTATCAGATGTAGAAACACGAATGCGCACTTTACCTAAATCTGGTAGATAGGCGACACTGATTTTAGGATGAAGATTCTTTTCCCAATGAGTCAACCTATCAGCAATATTGCTTTCTCCTAGACCTATGGTATTAACAGTCCGAATGTGATTTTGAGGAAGATTAAATTCTGATTTGATCGTTGGAACGATTTGACCGATTAATAGATGCTTCATTTCATGAGGAACCCCTGGTAAAGAAATACAATGTGAATTATTTTTTTTAAACCACATCCCGCTAGCTGTTCCATATTCGTTGATGAATATCCGAGCTTGCTTTGGAAGCATTGCTTGTTTTATATTTTGCTCATTAATGGGCGAATTATATCGGTTCTTAAACATGGATTTAATATGAGCTAATACCTCTTGGTTCATCGATAAATCATATCCAAAGTAGTCATTAAGGGTTTGCTTGGTTACATCATCACTGGTGGGGCCTAATCCTCCTGTTATGAAAATGAATTCTGCATTTGTTAAAGCTTTGTCTAAATAAGAAATAATGGTTTTTTGGTTGTCGGAAATCACCACTATTTGTTGTATGTCCAACCCTAGTTTAGTTAACTCTTTAGCTAAAACCTTAGAATTGGTATCCAATGTTTTACCATTGAGTATTTCATTTCCAATAACCAAAATTTGAGCTTTCACATCGGCTTATTTTACTCGAACACGAAATACTTCTCTATTTTGGAGAATGCCAACCAAAACGTCTCCAGAACGAACATGACCTACACCAGAAGGAGATCCAGTAAATAAAATATCACCAATTTTTAAAGTAAAAAACTTTGAAGTGTATGAAATTAATTGATCGATTTTCCATATCATTTTTGAAGAATTAGAATGTTGAACCGTTCGATTATTTTTAAGCAGTTTGAAATCTAAATTTTGAATATCATCAAACTCGGATTTATCAATCCATTGACCCACTATTGCTGACCTGTCAAAACCTTTAGCTTTCTCCCATGGTAAACCATGTTTTTTTAATTCATTTTGCAAGTCTCTTGCTGTAAAGTCAATCCCTAACGAAATTTTATCAAAATATTTGTAAGCAAATTTGGGTTCAATATGTTTTCCCAATGTATTGAATTGAATAGCCAACTCTAATTCATACTGGATTTGTTGAGAAAAATGAGGAATGACAAATTGACTTTTTGATTTTAATATGGCTGAATCTGGTTTAATAAATAATATGGGCTCAGAAGGTATTTTGTTTTCCAATTCATCAATATGGTCTTGGTAGTTTCGACCAATGCAAATAATTTTCAAAGTGTAAAAAATATGAAACTACAAGAACTCATTGATTCCATTAAGAGTACTTTGTATTTTAATTGAAACCCATTGTTATTGTTTCATCAATCTTTCTTTAAATCATCGATTAAAAAAAGTTAAAGCCAATTAAAAAAACTACTATTATATATCGCTGATATGGTAATTATGATGATCTCTTCGAAATGTTGGTTATCAACATTTCTATCTATGCTTTTCGATGATTTCCATCGTCGATTTATGAAAATTCTGTCGGTACATCCAATCGATATATCCCGGATTAGTTCTTAAGACATCTTTAATTTTTTTGTCTTTATGAGATCCAAACCCAAAATAGGCTTCACCATTTTTTTCATATAATTGGAAACCTTTGTCAAGAAAAGCTAAAGGAGGGCTGTAGTTTTTTTCTAAAAATTCAACATTCGCTTCTAAATCAGGATACCGTTTCAATTGACCTAGAAGGACCTCTTTAGTTGCTCTCACATCATGGAGAGCGTCGTGTGCATTTTCAAATGCTTTGTTGCAATAAAACTTCAAAGCAGCAGTCAAGGTTCTTGGTTCTTTAACATGAAATATATTTTTCACATCAACAACTCGAAAATCTCGAAAGTGAAACAAATCAAACCCAACTCGATCAAACTCAACTGTTAATAATTTTAAATCGAAATTTTGTATGCTGAAACCACATAAATCGCAACCATTGATGAAGTCAAAAATCTCAGCGGCTTTTTCTTGAAATGTTGGTTTGTCAAGAACCATCTCATCTGTAATCTTATGAACCTGACTAGCCTCTTGTGGAATGGGAATCAATGGATTGATCAATTGATTATATTCTTTATCAGGTTGACTTCTGTCAATGGCTAGTTTTATAATCGCTATTTGAACAATCCGATCTTCTTTAAATCTAGTTCCTGTGGTTTCTAGATCTAAAATGCAAAGTGGTTTTTCAAGAATTAAATCCCTATTGTTACCTAAATTTTTTTGATTCATCATCGTTGTATTACACTATTTGTTTATTCAAAGAGCCAATTTCCAATTTTCTAAATAATCCGCTACTTTTTTGGCAAAAAGACTTCCCGTAGCACCATTGATGATTTGGTGATCATAACTATGAGAAAGGATGACTTTTTTTCGAATACCAATGGAATCTCCTTGAGGTGATTCGATAACAGATGGAATTTTTCGAATGGTGCCTACGGCCAATATGCTGATTTGTGGTTGATGTATGATTGGAGTGCCCATCAATGTGCCAAAGTTTCCAATATTGGTCATGGTATAGGTTCCGTCTTTAACATCATCTGGCAATAAGGTATTGGTACGTGCCTTATTGGCCAATTTATTGACCGTATTGACTAAATCCGTAAAATGCAAGTTCCCAGCATCTTTTATCACGGGCACGATAAGATTTCCATTAGGAAGCGCTGTTGCCATACCCAAATTAACTGAACTCCACATTTTAATTTTATCTTTTTCTTTGGTGCTATTGAGTACTGGATAATCTTTAAGAGCTTTGACAATCGCATGAATTAATAAAGGAGTAAAGGTGAGTTTTTGGTTAAATTCTTTAAGGAAGTATTCTTTTTTTTCCTCTCTCCACGCCCATAAATCGGTCACATCAGCTTCAACAAATGAATACACATGTGCAGAGTTATCGAGACTTTCTCTCATGTGCTGAGCCGTTAATTGCTGCATTCGGCTCAACTCAATTAATTGGTTCTTATTTGGAGAATAGGTATTGACCGATGTTTGACTAGGATGTATTTCTTTTTTTGGCTCATCAGTTTGTCCATTGAAACTAGAAGCCACATGATACGATGATTGTAATGGTCTGCTTTTGAGATAATTAAATACATCATGTTTGGTGATTCTTCCCCCTTTACCCGTTCCTAAAATAGAACTAAGTTCTTTATCTGAAATAGCTTCTTTTTGAGCAATACTTTTAACTAAAGGGCTATAATATCGAAGGGAATCACGGGGCTGATCAATTAAAGACTGAGCTCGTTCGAACTGCTTATCTAATTCTTTTTGTGTTTCGACTTCAACAGTTTTGGATTTTGAAAGCTTCGTCTTTAATTCTAAAGTTTTTTCTTTTTTTACAGTTGGTTTTGCGTCTGTTTCTTTCTGTGTGTGAATCACTGCGAGCGTATCTCCTACCGAAACCACGGATTCTTCTTGATATTTTATTTCGGCAATAACTCCTGATACTTCTGAGGGTAAATCGGAATCCACTTTGTCTGTAGCGATTTCAACGATAGGTTCATCAATTTCTACTTGGTCACCTACTTTTTTCAACCATTTTGTGATGATGGCTTCTTCAACGCTTTCTCCCATTCGAGGGAGTTTAACAGAATAACTATTCATAGAAATCGATATCAAATTTACACATTCAAGGGCTGATGAGCAAAAACATTCTTCTAAGGATAGGTATGATATCTCATTGAGAGATTTAAACTGTTATCTCATTTCGTTTTATCCTAACATCAATTGAGATTCCTTTTTCAGGAGCTCATTCTTAGAAACAATGGAACCTTAAGAAACCGATTTCTATTATCGTTCCATAAGCTTCAAATCACCATATATTTTTTCTTGCTTCAAGAAAAAATGATGAGGTATTTTTAAATTCTTGGCGTCATTTTCTTTGCCAATAATTGAAACCCACTGAATCATCTTAGCTTTTTTTTCTTGAAAAATAGCATTGGTTTTATCGAATAATTCAATCGATGGTAAATACAAAGAAAAAAAAATAATTTTCTGATTTTCTAATAATAGGCCTTCAACTTGATTTTTCAAACCATATTTTTTTTGTGATGTTCTCAAATAAAGAAAAGGGATCGTTAAAATTTGAGATATCACGATGCCTAAAGACATCCCTTGGTGTGCATAGGATGCTATTGCTACTTCATCCGATGCTTTAATCTCTATAGTTTCAGCAATTTGATGGCACATTTCATTTCGTAATTTGGGTTTTAATGTTAAGGCATCTTGATCCATCACCATCAAATCATCATTGAACTCGTTTTTTTCGATACGAAAACATCTAATGAAATTATGGTAACAATGACTATTAATCATCTTCATAGAAACTAGTGAATCTCAAATGATTTTTCAAATGGTATTCTTGCGATGATACTTCGTCCAAGAGTTAATTCATCAGCATATTCTAATTCGTCCCCCAATGGTATTCCTCTTGCTAGTGTTGAAATTTTCAATTCGTTTTTTTGTAGCTGCTTATAGATATAATAAGCCGTTGAGTCTGCTTCAACAGTTGAACTCAAAGCAAAAATCAATTCTTTTATGTTTTGTTTGTTGACTCTTTCAACAAGCTGAACGATGGTTAAATCATCAATGACGATTCCCAATAACGGAGAAACAACACCTCCTAGAACATGATAATGGCCTTTGAATTGAGCTGTATTTTCAATCGCCATGACATCTTCGATACTTTCCACAACACAGATCATAGAAGAATCCCTAGAATGGCTCCTACAAATACCACAGATAGGGGTTTCGGATATATTAAAACAATTTTGACAATATTGAACTTTCTCTCTTAGTTCCACCAAACTTTGAGATAAACCTTGAGTTTGAATTTTGGGTTGTCTTAACAAATGAAGAACGACTCTTAGAGCGGATCGCTTTCCAATGCCAGGAAGTTTGGAAATTTCATCAACTGCATTTTCTATCAGTTTGTTATTGAAATTCACAATGTAAAATTAACCATTTATGCCACTACAGATAACAGAAGTTTGGCATGTTTTCAGGACACATCATCAAGACAATTTGGATTCACGAAAAAGCAAATAAACTCATCACTTCATAGGCACAAACATATTCTGTATCATAAAAATTGCATATCAACTAATTTGAAACATCCATAACTATGGGAATATACTCTATTACAAAGAACCTATTTTTCTAAAAAAAAGCATTCAGCCCCATTAAAAAATCGACCGTTATCTCTCTTCGTTGATTCGCTTTTGTTCTTTTTCAGCAAAGTTGGGAATTTTCAACGCCCTCGCTAATCGTTCCGCACCCAAATGGATTCCTTTGGGAATATCGTTTGGGGTTTCCATTTTTTGAAAATTTCATGGCTCTTGGTTCAATCCATGAAGTTAGAACTTTTATTCAAAGTTATTTTTTTCTTTGATGCACCGATGGTTCGTTTGCTATTTTTTCTCTAATTAATTCAGCATCAAACAAACTAGGAACATCTTTGAAAATTCTTATCTTTATTCTAAGTTAATACATTTATCAAATTCATATCAATAGCTATTTGAATTTCAGTAATTTACGAAAAATAAATGAGATATAAACGATTAAATGCAACTATTTTTAAGTAGCTTTTGCCGCTTTGGTATCTCATTCCCTTCTCTATTGATGCTCCTAACCTGAATGGAAATCTTTGGAGATCCCGATCATTAGAGTGTTTTGTCGTATTTTTACAAGGGAACGAACCATGATGATTGAACGTGGCCCAGCAAAATATTTTCGTGGTCGAGAGAAAGAATTAAAGTTGTTTCATCGGTTATTAAGCACGACGATTGACCGATAAATGGGAAGTCGTTTTCTGATTCAAGGGCCACCCGGTATCGGAAAGTCCGCATGATTAGAAAAACATGTCAAACAAGCTCAACAAAAAGAATGGGAAGTTTTTGAGTTATCGTACGAATGCTTGTTTGATCCTAAAGAATTGAAGAATTCATTTGGTTTTGATTTAAAATTCATGAAAATGAATATCGAGAAAAGGCCTATTTCCGAAACGAATACCTTCAATAAATCATTGATCTTATCCAAACCGACTTTATGGTGGTTGGATGAAGCTCGGACATTACAAGATTTTTTAAATCATCCTGATAAACCAAAAATCACATCCTTTTTAGATCAATATCATAATTTAAAAACGACTAAAGGATTTGTTTTATTATGAGATGGTTTGAGCCATACGGAATAAATCTTACATCATTTTGGCATTTCTCGATGGAATAATCAATCGGTTCATTGTTTGAAACGATTAGAAAAGAACGAGGAACGGAGGATTGTTCAAGATTGGCTTCAAAAAGAAATCCAGACGCCGAGTCATCCCCAAGAGATCGATCAAATCACGCAACAAACAGATCAATGGCCAAGTCATATTCAATCCTATTGTAATGCTTTAAAGACTTATTTAAAGGGAATTATATACCTTCGTAATCACCTATCTATATCACATAAAAGGTCATTATTCAATTCCAAGAAATCAAATCAATGAAATCACAAGAACTCGATGTTATTGATGACCGAGGCACGGCAAAATACTTTCATGGAAGAAAACCTGAAATCAATTTCTTTAAAAATTCTTTAGAACAATCTAAAAAGAGAAGTCAAGCCAAATCCATACTTATTCAAGGCCCACCGGGTGTTGGGAAGACTGCTCTGATTATGGTTTTTACCAAATCCCTATTCCTTCGATGCGAACATGGATGATTGAGCAATATCAAGCATATTGTCAAACCATATCATTAAAACCCAGCATGAAAATACAACGGATGTTTAAGACATTAAGATTATCAAAAACAAAACATTTGAATTCGGAAATAAAACCAACAGATTGAAATAAGATAATGAAATGGTGGCTGGTGGTTACGAAGGTATATAATTCCCTATTTAAACCCCAAGAATTTCTATCTCCAAAACGATTAAAACAAGTATTAGCCTTTGGTCATGATATGAAAAAACGATATTATCAACAACGTTGTCATGGTTTTGATCCGACCATCAAAACCTATATCACTTTAAGTATTTAAGCGTTACCTGATGTGTTTTATCCCCAAGCCTTTAGGGATCAGTTAATCAAAAAAGTATCATTATCGGAAGCGGAAAACATCTATCAAAAAACCATAGCCAACTGTATTGTGGATCTCAATGAAGATGATTTATGTTCGGTATCCATTCCATCATTTCGCTCATTCCTTATTGAACCTTATGGGCAAAAACCATCTCGTCATCCTTCCGATGAGGGATTACCTCGATGAATTAAACCGATACGGTATTTGCCAAAGCCATCGGTTTTTTTCAATCTTGAAAACTATTTTTTTGGTACTTAAGTAGTCGCTCCTTAAAAGGTCTTTTTTACCAGTTGTTGTTCTATTCTTTCTGATTATCGAAGTTCTTTGAACTGAAAATGGAGACCTTCTGAAAAAGTAAAAAAGAACCTCTTGAACTAGTTGTTCCATGAATTTCTTTTAATGCCACCCCGTAGCGGCCAAAGAGGCATTGATCGTTGGAGATTAGGAGCTCATCAGATCATTTACTTGCAGACGATGTTCTGTTTTGAGATGGCCAATCAGTGGCTCGGCGCCGGAACTTTTTTCTCTTCTTTTGCTTTTGATACGGTGTATCGCATTTCAGTGGTTTGCTTGGAATCGATCTCTTAGTCTTGCCCATCGGATGCTTTCCCCGACTCCCTCGATCAACCACGAGTTCTTTGGGGGCTTGGCCCACAATCGATTGATGTTGTTTTAACAACGGTTCGATGGTTTGGCGATCATGAGGATGGCCATCAAAAGCCCGGATGACCTTGATGATCATGGTTTGGCCTCCCGTTACGATCAAGCCGGTTTGATGACCAAATTCATACTTCTGATGAACCTTGCCTTGAGCAATACAAGCCGTGAATGGCATCGATTTTGTTTTGATCAAATCGTTGTTGATGGATGACTCGTTGGTACCGGTCTAGCTCTTCTTGGTATTGGTTCCGTTGCAGAGGCAATCGTTTTCCTGTTCATTCGAGAACTTGTCAGCCCGCTAATACTAATTTGCGTTTTAAATTGCTTTTTAGGTCTGTAAATCGTGTTGGTGTTTCGGAACTTATCTAGTTGATCTACGAAGAATGAGAGTCAATTCAGTGTAGACAATACAGAGCTCAAATTGGTATAAGATCTTGAGCTTGGAGGTAATCTTTTTGGCTTTTTTAGCTCGTCGGGGATGCTGGCCATGAAAGGTTGGACGCACTAGTTCTTTCGAGACTTTGGCATCCGTTTGTCTCTGTTGGATCTTTTCTTTTTTGGCGATCTTGTTGCATTGATCGATGACTTTTTTGTTCCGTTGGACGGTGGTATCTGATCAGACCGTCGATGAGGACTTCTTGATTTCCTTTTGATTCAAATGAACCGAGTAAGCAACAATCTTTTCCATCCCTGCTGGGCTCATATGATCTCCAGGAGTGACTCCAATCAAAAGGATCGCAAGGCGGCTGGTGTTTCATGAAATCAAAACCCGTGAAGTATGGTCTGGTAGGGTTTTCAATCCATCGTTCCATGAGCGTTTCATCACCTAGATGGTCAAGACGTTTCAGCATCCAACAACCCACCATCACCCGAATGGGATGGGCCGGAAGGCCTGTTTTGGTAGACAAGGGGTCCAAGGCGTTTTCAAAAGGTGACCAATCCATCGCATCAGCCAGCAACTCAATCTGATGTTTTGGATGGAGAATCGCATGAAATTCTGAGTCAAATAACTGGGGCTACTTTTTGGATCATTTCTGCCAGTTTTTGAGACTAAGGGACGCATTTCCTTGCAGATTTCAAAATTCTGTCTTCGATTAGTAGTAGGGGGATCATTCAGTCCCCCATATGAAGGGGATGATGGTCTCTATTTGACTTTTTAAAAAGCGACCAGGTAACCAAATAAGGCATCCCTGAAACAGCTGTCCTAATTTTGGGGTGCAGAACATTTGAGCAAGTTAAAGGGTTCATAATAAATTCACTTTTTTCATTATCTTAATATCTACAACACAGATACTTTTATTTTTACGTCAAAATTTCCTTATATGGTTACCCCTTTTCTTATTCTTTCATTAGTCATCGGCTATTTCTTATTGTTAATTGGCATTTCTTGGATTACTGGAAGACAAGATTCTAATGAAGTCTTTTTTACTGCAAGCAGAACCTCTAACTGGCCAGTGGTTGCTTTTGGTATGATTGGAGCTTCTCTTTCTGGTGTTACCTTTATATCGGTACCTGGTTGGATTGGTGATTCACAATTAACCTATTTTCAAGTTGTTCTGGGTTATTTAGTTGGCTATATGGTTGTGGCTTACGTATTGATGCCCGTTTACTATAACAATAAAACCACTTCAATATATGAGTATTTAGAAAACCGATTTGGACGATCTAGTCATTTAACTGGAGCTTTTTTCTTTTTTATTTCTAGAGTACTTGGTGCTGCATTTCGGTTGTTTTTAGTAGCTCTTGTCCTTCAAGAATTTGTGTTTAATGCTTGGCATATCCCCTTTGAAGCGACTGTTATTATTTCCATCCTACTCATCTGGATTTATACCAACAGAGGAGGCATCAAAACCATTGTCTATACCGATACACTTCAAACTGGAATGATGCTTTTATCGGTTGGTTTTACTGTCTTTTTTATTCTGCAGTATTTGGGATGGTCCTTTGGTGATTTTTTACAATCCAATGAGTTTAAGCTTTATGATCAAATATTTGTAACTGATAGTATTTTATCTCGAAATCATTTTTTAAAGTCTTTTATTGGAGGCGCTTTTATTACCATCTGCATGACTGGTTTAGATCAAGATATGATGCAAAAAAATCTTACATGTAAAACGCTTAGAGATGCTCAAAAAAATATGACTGTATTTAGTGTTGTGTTAGTCTTGGTAACTGGATTATTTATGTTGTTGGGAGCCTTGCTTTATATCTTTGCATCTGAAACTTCAACATCAGTTCCTCTGCTGGATGGAAGCCCAAACACTGATTTACTTTTTCCAGAAATTGCATTGAACAGTTCTTTGGGAATCATTGTGGCCATTACCTTCATTTTGGGATTAATCGCAGCCGCGTATTCCAGTGCAGACAGTGCCTTGACCTCATTGACTACATCGTTTTGTGTTGACTTTCTGCATTTTAATCAAAAACCGAAAGCCAAGCAAAAACAAATTCGAAAAAGGGTTCATATCCTTATGAGTTTTTTAATCATTTTGGTTGTCATCATTTTTCGATATGTGTTGGATCGAAATGTTATTGATGGACTTTTAACGGTTGCGGGATACACTTATGGTCCATTATTAGGATTGTTTGCTTTTGGAATTTTTACTAAATACAAAATTCACAATAAGCTAGTATTAGTTGTGGTATTCGTTTCAGTCATCGTGACCATCATTTTAGGTCAAATTCCATCAACGGCTCTTGGAGGTTATGTGATTGGTTATGAATTATTACCACTCAATGGATTGATTACTTTTATCGGGTTATGGTTCATCAAACAACCTCAAAGATTGAAAATGAAGAATCACTGATTATTTCAAACATTAAATGTCATATTGGCCTGTAGATAGTAAAATCAAAGTACAACTTCGCTCGTGATTTATTTGATGCTTATCTAATCGTTTCTCTAATGTCTCGTTTTCTGTTCCAGGATTGAAAATGACTCGTTTTGGCTTGCATCTCAAAATTTGGGTATAGTAATTTTCTTGGTTTTTGGCAGATAAATACAAGGTTACTGTGTGAATCTTTTTGTTTTTTGGAAATTTGTTTGAAATCGAAACACTAGATATCGAACCCTGTTTATTCCCTACAAGAAAGATTTCATACCCATGAGACATCAAAGATTTCGCCGCTTTATATGCATATCTCTCTGGATTGGTTGATGCTCCTAAAATCAGAGTCGTTTTTCTTGTATTCATCACATTTATCTTATAGAATTCAATTGTCCCAATATAAAAATACTAAGAATATAGTTTCGCAGATGACCTAATGCTTGATGACGTAGAACTATCCCAATAGTAAAATAGCTCGGATATTTTTTGAGTCAGTGGCAACGCAAGAAAAGACTTTAGAATTAATTGAGATAGAAACAAAGAAAACCAAGTTAAAGTAATGTCATGTTTTTCTCTTAGTTGCCTCTATCCATTTGGTTTATGATACGATCATATGCGGTAACTAACTCTGCTCCCACTTGCAACATTCAATCGAAGGAATCCTCGTACTCTTCTTTCTTATCAAAATCTACTGTTTTATAATAATCGATTCGGTGAGTGTTTCTTCCCTCTTGGGGCCATATAAAATCGACGTTGTTGTGGACGAGAGTTCTGAAGTCTCTTTGTTGTTTGTGAAGACTTCGAAATAGGGATTCGTCATATATCAGTAATTGTGCTACTAATCTGTTTCTAGACGGGATTCGACGCAAACACAATGTCACATCAATACTCCTATAACTTGTGTTGAGATAGTTACTATGTGGAGTATAAAATCTAAAGCCTTCTACTCCTTGTTTTGATGCATACGTCGCGAATTCACAGAACCATTTATGATGATCGTTTGGCTTAGGTTTTTAATCCCGTTTCCAATTATTTGGCTTAACAACAATATTGAATTGAGGAGCCTTTTTGGAGTTGTCAATCTTCCATATTTCAATCCTAACTAAGAAGAAGTTGATATCGCTGCTCAGTTCATTCAATCATTCTATTGCATTTTGATGTTCCTCTTGGGAACTATATACTCAGTGACACAGATTTTTCGTAAACTTGCTAATAATCAATTACGTAAGTCAATATTTATCGCTACTCTGATGATTCCCTGATGAAAAAAGTATCGAAAAACATACCGAAATCATGCGACTTATTGAGGATCCTTTAAGACATCAAACAGGCCAGCTCCTTTATTGATTCCAGCTATTTATGTCCTTTCTGGTTTATTAGCAGGGAAAGGAATTTCGGATTATTTCAAACGAAAAAGAAAAAAAACGGAAGCCCAACGTTTCTTCGATGAACAAATCAAGCCACCGTATCCTGAATGACTACAATATTCGAAAAAAACAATGAATCATCTCAGCATTGCTGGGAATGTCTTGTTTTCATCGAGTGCCTCAAAAGAAATCAATCAATTCATTCAACGTGTCTTCGAACAACGGAATGGTGCGTGGGGTCAAGCCATGGACGCCGTGGATACCAACACATGGATTGCTGGCATGGATCACCGCATGTATGATGGTTCCCACACCTTATGGGATGCGTGGCTCCAAGGGTATCGAGCCACAGATGATCCTTTTTTTGAATCATTAAGGGAAGATTTCAAAGCCCTTGGGAATGATGTGGTGACCCCCAAAGGATTACCGATTATAAATTGGGAGCAGGAACAATTCAAACAAGTTCAAAAACAACTTCATCAGAATTTAGCCATCAATCCTCAATGGACAACAAGTATGGCGAATTTCAACGCTAAAGATTTATTTGGTGCGACTTTAGGGAGTATCGCTATTTTATATCATTGGAAGACTCAAGACACAAAACATTTTGCCGATACCGTTTCTTCTTTGGGGTTAACGGCTGTTTTTTCGGCCAACCCCATATGATCGATGATCACGATGATTGGTTTCGCCAGAGCGTCTCATTTAAATCAAAAACAAGGTGAAAAACCCTCTTTCTTCATGTCTGGAACGGCCAAAGAAGGACTATCCACCGGAGGATTGATGGCTTTAACCGCTCTTTTTCCAGCTACTTTTGCTATTCGAATCACATTAGGATTCGTTCGTTCTTTAGTTTTAAGGAAACTTTATGATCCAGTTAAAAAAGACCTCATGGAAAAGATGGATCGAGAATGACCCATTGATAACGAATTAGAAAATGCTTTTGAGAAAATCGTCCATCAAACCACGCCTCTGATGAAAGTCAATATCCAAGAACTATTCCTAGGATATTGAAAAGAACAAGACCAAGGGCATCAAGAACAAGGCGATCATTGGTCATGAAATTCAATGTGGTTTTCCCATTCTTATCATCTCATTAAAGACCCTCGGCGAGCCATCAGCATCGAGAAATAACCATCCGATCATTGTTTTTATGGTGATCCTTCTTTATGGAAAAGTCATTCCGTGTCGTTAAGTATATGGTTGC
>JAPORT010000064.1 GCA_026710085.1 Flavobacteriaceae bacterium
TTATCCGTGTCTTCACCCCCTGATTTTAAAAAGATCTCTGCATCATAGGGCATCATATCCGTGGTATAAATATCTTCACGATGGTCTCCATTTAAATCAGCAAAATCAACCCCCATCGTAAAGCGAGCGGTATGGGTGATGAACGAATGGATGGATTCAGTAAAGGTTTTATCTTGATTATTGATATAGATATAATCATTTTCATGAAAATCATTGCCCACATAAATATCTGGCCAATGATCTCCATTGATATCCGCAATTCGAAGGGCTAATCCATAGCCTAGTGGACTCGAATAAATGCCTGATTCGGATGTTTTATCAATGAACTTTCCGTTTTCATTGACTTGGTTTTCATAAAACCGATCCCCGGCTAATGAATCTTTTTCAAATCGCTTATCAATCGAACCGTAACTATTGATGCTGTGGACATTGTGATTCAATAAGTATAAATCCATATCGCCATCCAAATCATAATCTAAAAAAGCGGCTTGTGTCGAAAATCCAGAAAAGTCTAATCCCAAGGCCTTGGAGCTTTCAATAAATTGTCCATTTCCTTGGTTGATATACACTAAATTATGTCCTTGAAGCGATTGATAGTGGCCAACTTTGCACACGTAGATGTCCAATAATCCATCATTATTGATATCTTCCATGGTAACCCCCGTGGACCAACTTTGACGACCTTCTAGATTCGCTTGTTCGGTGATATCAGCAAACTGAAGGGAACCAAGGTTTTTATAAAGCTTGTCTTGATGTTGATTGGAAGAAAAATAAAGATCTTCCAAGCCATCTTGATCAATATCACCAATAGCCACTCCACCACCATTATAGAAGTAAAGATATTCGATGATATTGATATCGTCTTGATATTCTAAGGTATTGCTAAAATCAATTCCTGTTTCTTGAGATTCCAATACTTGAAAAGAAAAATAGAGGTTTTCAGCATCATCCGTTTTGTTGTCA
The DNA here is from genome assembly GCA_026710085.1 of Flavobacteriaceae bacterium. Taxonomy (GTDB): domain Bacteria; phylum Bacteroidota; class Bacteroidia; order Flavobacteriales; family Flavobacteriaceae; genus Bin25. The sequence continues at coordinate 964 of JAPORT010000064.1, forward strand.
CAACCAATGAATATGATAAAACCCAAGCTCAGGAAGCCTAAATTGAAAATAGAAGAAGTGAGACTACGGTTCATAAGTAAAAATAGCGACTGAATCATTGGATCGTAATACATAAATTCGATCATTGATGATTTCAATATCTCGTATTTCTCCTTTGATATGAAATCCACTACCCGTTGACTGATTGACAAGACGTTGTCCATCCGACACTAAATAAACACCATAGGAAGAATCATAAATACCCACCTCTGGTTTGGCTCCATAGAGATTGCCTCCCATCATGACATCCTGATTCCCATCTTGATTCCAATCGCCAACAGCCATGCCATACATCGGACTTAATTGCGCTTCTTGGGGTAACGGAATACCTTCAAATTGAAAATCGTTTTGATGTTGGAACAAATAACTTTCTAAAGTGTTGATGGGATATACTTTGGCCGATTGCAATTCTTGAGGAGTCAAAATTTCTTGAATACTGGCTGTTTTAAACGAATCGTAACTAGGAAAGCGACTGGCTAGCATTTTGATTTGACCGATTAAATCATGACGAAGCGCAAATGGTAAATCCCGACCATCATCGGCCGTAAAGGTTAAAATGCCTTCCGTACTTCCGTTTTGATCAAAATCACTGAAATACAATTTCAATGGTTGTTGTTCACTCGCCTTAAATCGAGAGTTCAATCCATGATTTAAACCGATAACCTCTTTCTGCCCATCTTGGTTCAAATCGGTTAAAACCAATCGATTCCACCATCCTTTTTTTTGGCCTAGAGGATTTTCTTCCACTGGAATCAATCGACCATCACTATTTTCAAAGAGTTCAATCCCCATATAATGACCCGTGACCATCAGATCCTGATCTCCATCTTGATCCCAATCGTAAAATAGAGCATCCGTGAATAACCCTAAACCTTTGAGTTGTGGGGCTAACTGATCGGTTTGATCTTCAAAACTTCCTTGACCATCTCCCATCAATAAATAACCACTACCTGTAAATTGTTGGTGTCCCACCACCAATCGTTCACCAACAAATAAATCCAAAAAGCCATCCTGATTGATATCCGCTGATTGGACCACACCCGTGCTGATGCGATCATCACTAGTCGGAAATTTTTGAGGACTTAATTCAAAAAAACCAGATCCATCATTAAAAAGCAAATGATCGTATAAATCATCTGAAAATCGAGAGGTTTCAAGTCCTCCTGAAGCCAAATACACATCCAAATCACCATCGGCATCGGCATCCAAAAGATGTGCTTCGGTATGCTCCGATTCTTTCATTTCTTGGAATAGATCCGTTTGATTTGACGGCACCAGACCATGGGCCGTTCCAAAAAACACCACGGTTGGTTCTCCCTTGGGACCAGGAATGATTAAATCATCCCATGAATCGCCATTTAAATCACCGACGGCCCCATCAGGACCTTCGGTGCTGCTTTTATGAAAATCCAAACGTTGCCGATGAAAATCGACAAAGTTTCTTTCTCGGTGTTTGTATCGAGGTAGATGACCCTGATTGGTGAATAATGGCGGTTCATGATGGTTGGTCCATGGAATCGCTTCACTTTGGGCCGTCTCTTTGGAATCTTCACGGAGGGTGATCCGTTGATTGGTCATGACATCATGGAGTTGAACGGTTTTTCCCGAAGGCCATAAAACCCTGATGTTCACTTGATCAACGTCATCCAAACCAAAGTGAAGAATAGGATCCATACTGGATTGAAAACCTCTTGCCAATTGCTGCTCTTGATAATGCATCTTGCCAGGAGTGATGACTTGGATTTTGGCACCAATGGCCAACGTATTTTGTCCTAAACCTTTTAATTCTATTTGAAGGTAATGATGATTGGTTTCATTGGCTTTGTTTTCAAAAACAAATGATTCCATATTGACATTGTTGACAATGAGATCAAGATCGCCATCATTGTCTAAATCACCATAAGCAGCTCCGTTTGAAAAACTGGGTAGTTCAAGACCAGACTGGGGCCAAGGTTGGAACTCAAATGCCCCAAGGTTTAAAAAAGCATGGTTGGGAATTTTATTGGATGGAATCAAGTCGACTAATTCTTTAAAGTTGACTTCTTGCAATGCTTTTAAGGGTTGTGATGCTTGTTCATTGGAAATATATTGCAAATAATCTTGGTTGGTTAAATCTCTATAAATACCATTGGCAATAAACAAATCTTTGAAGCCATCATTATCCATGTCAAAAAAGAGTGCTCCCCAAGACCAATCGGTGGCTTCGACGCCTGAAAATCGACCCAATTCACTAAAACTATTGGGGGCATTGTTTCGATACAACATATTGCGCGTGAATTGATGGTGGTATCCATTGGTGACGTTGTATTGATATTTATTCCAATCTTCAAATGTGGTCACCGATTTTAATCGCTCGTATTGAGCAGGTAACATTTCGGTGACAAATAAATCCATATCCCCATCGTGATCGATATCGGCAACATCAGCTCCCATCGATGCTCCCGTAATGGATTTCATTTGATCGGTCAATACCTCATCGAAAGTGCCGTCTTGATTATTAAGATACAAATAATCTCTTTCAAAAAAATCATTGGCCACGAAGATATCGTCCCAATGATCATTGTTAAAATCTGCCACCGTCACCCCTAATCCAAAACCAATCACACTGCCATAGATGCCAGCTTGTTGGCTAACATCAATAAATTGTCCATCCCTATTTTCTAAGAGTTTATCACCACCTAAGGAATCTCTGATGGGGCGCTCATTGCGTCTTAAATCAAAGCTCCCAATGGCTTGATACGAATTATTCAATAGATAAACATCCAAATCGCCGTCTTGATCATAATCGAAAAAGGACGCATGTGTCGAAAATCCCCGATCATCGAGACCATAGGCTTCAGCTGATTCGATGAAGGTCAAATCCCCTTGATTGATAAATAATTCATTTTGTTTGTTGCCACCGTCGACTCTTCCAGAATTACAAACATAGATATCCAAATATCCATCATGATTGATATCGACCATGGAAACACCGGTAGACCAAAATCGATTTCCAGTGACCCCTGCTGAATCACTAATGTCTTCGAATTTAAAATTTCCTTTGTTTAAATAAAGCTTATTACTTTTTTGGTTAGCCGTTAGGTAAACATCGGCGAGTCCATCATTGTTGATGTCTCCTATCGCCACTCCCCCACCATTGTAATAGTTTCGGTAGGTATAGATGTTAAAGGCTTCGGTATCAGTTAAGGCATTGATAAAGGAAATGCTCGTTTGCTCGGAGGATAACAGTTTGAACTGTGTGGTTTTTTCTTTGTTGATTGGAGTATGGCATTGAATCACAACAACCCAAAGGAACCCAAAGGCAAAACGCTTGTTCCGTGACACACAAAATCGTTTCAAAACCGTAAAATTACAATAGTCATCAAAAGATTCTTCATTTTGACGTGATGAGTAAGCTGATCAATGGCACTACCGTCATTTAGAAAAGGATAAATAAAAGTGGCCGATACCATTAGGGTTGTTTTTTTAAAATTTTTTATATTCGTTGGTATGTATATGTAAATCATGAAAGGGGTGTATTCGCCAAATCCTTACCAATTAGAAGATTTTCGATCAATCATATAACTTGTTCGTACCAAAGACGTATTACTGATGTTGATATTCATCAACCATTGATCATCCATTAAAATGAGATACTCATGGCATTAGATAGAGGATCAAAAACGTTTTTTCATGGAAGAGAAAAAGAAAAGAAACAATTTAGACTTTTCTTAAATCGTCTGATAAAAGATAAATCCAGAACTTCTTTTTTAATTCAAGGATCACCAGGTGTTGGTAAAACAACTTTATGGGAACATTGTTGTGATTTAGCAGAAAAACAAGGGTGGAACATCGTGGTTATCGATATTTCGACATTATATAACATTAAAGATTTTAGAAACCGTCTAGGTAGAGAACCTTTTTGGAAATTTTGGAGAAAGGAAAAGCTAGGATTCAATCCAAGTATGACACATCCTGAAGTTGGAACAGTCGGTCTTGGAATGGAACTTGAAATCAATCATCATACCTTTATTAAAACTTTAAATGCTATTAAAAAACCAACCATTATGGTGTTGGATGAAGCACAAAATTTAAATCAAGATAATATCACAAAAGCACAAAAAAGGGTGATCGTGGAGGTGTTGGATAATATTCATAATCAAAAAAGAAAATCAAAGACTTCTGTTGTTTTATTATTTAGTGGATTAGGAAGGACAAGAGAAATATTAAAAGATTACGGAATATCCAGGTTTGCGACATCATCTGTGATTCATTTACAAGCTATAGATAAAGTGTCCGAACGAAAAATCATTTATGATTGGTTAGTTCAAGAAGGTCATGTGAACAAGAATGATCCTCATTTAAAACATTGGATCGAGAAAATATCAGAACAAACCTATCAATGGCCAAGACATATTGCTTCCCATGGGATTCATGCCGTTAATTATTTAGAAGAACATGGCAGTAAATTAACTCATGGGGGTTTAAAAATGGTTTTACAAGAAGGAGAAAATTCAAGATTTGAATACTATAAATCGAGAATGGACGGTTTTAGCCATAGTGAAGTGGAGTCGATTGTTGATTTTCTAAAAACACAAAAAGATAATGAATCTTTTTCGAATAGGGATATCATTCCATTTTTTGAAAAAACACTTTCCACAGAAAAATCAGAAGATTTGTTTCAAAAATCGTGGCATTCTGGTATTTTCCATCAAAGGGATGATATGAAATATAGTATCTCTGTTCCTTCAATGAAGGATTGGTTTATCCAACACTTTGGAAATAAAAAATAACTTTCGAAACAATCCAACTGACATCAAATAAAGATTGGGGGAAAATTAAAAGAAAAGTGAGTTTATAGAATACAAGAAAATAAGACGAAAAAGAATGTTCCTTGGGAGAATTAGATGAGACCAGTAACATACGTGTTTGGGAAATGCTTTTGTCACTTCACGCATCCAAGCTCCATAATTCATATGGAAGAGATAAAACCAACTTGAATCATATTGCACTTGGTAGTCGCAATTGTATCATCGGTCATTATAGATTTATCAAATAATTTTTATATTCTTCAATAATCTAAATCGAGAATAATGGCTGTTGATAGAGGGCGAGCGAAGTATTTTCATGGAAGAAAAGAAGAGATTGAAAAATTCAAAGATTTATTGACGCGTTCTATTAAAGACAAAGTAGGAACAACTTTTTTAATTCAAGGTTCTCCAGGTGTTGCAAAAAGTGCTTTAAAATTTGAATTATCTAAAAGGGCAAAAAATTGGCATGTTATTGAAATAGATCCTACGGCTCTTTATGATTTAAAAGACTTTAGAGATTCCTTAGGGTTAGAAAATTGGTTTGAATTTTGGAAGAATGAAGTCATTCACTTGAAAGGGAGCGTTTCTAGTGTGAATATTGATTTAAAAATTCCGTTAACTAGACATACTTTTAGAAAATCATTAAATGAAATTAAAAAACCGACATTAATTGTTCTAGATGAGGCTCAGAGATTAAAAGAAGAGGTGAAAGATGTTTCAGAAAAAAAACAATACGAGATGTTTTAACCAATATTCATAATCTTGAAACTGAGAACGGATTTGTTTTTTTAATTGTAGGATTAGGCATAACACAAGATATTTTAAAAGAATTTCAGATTTCAAGATTCGCTAAAAACACATTAGTTAACTTGGAATGTCTCGATGAAAAATCAGAAAGAGAGATTCTTAAACAATACATGATCAAAGAAGGAGGAGCCAATGAAAACGATCCGAAATTGAATCCCTGGATTGATGAAATTGTAAATCACACTTATGGTTGGGCTCAACATATCATTTCCTATGGTGAAACAGCAGCAGAATATTTACAAAGAAACAATCATTTGTTGTCTGATAAAGGGTTAAAAGAAGTGTTAATATCAGGATTAGAGTTGAGACATCAATTTTTTGGATGGTTTTAGAACCAGTGAATGTCAATTGTTGGTTGACTTTTTAAAAGCAAATCAAGAACTGAAATCATTTTCAGATGAACCTATTATTCACTTTTTCAATCAGAAATACCATAATGAAGAAAAATCTGAACAATTGTTTGAAAAAGCATTAGAACGAGGATTATTTCACCAAAACAAAAACATGAGATATGTCATTCCTGTTCCTTCAATGAGAACATGGCTCACCGAAAAATTAGAATTATATTAAGAAATCCATCAAATCAATCTAATTCTCTTAGGGAATTCAGGTATGTAGTCTCAACCCTTTACCATAAATAGATTTCGTCCACAAAAACCCAACTAGATTCTCCAGCATGATCATGCCATGGTGGTAGAACACCAAGGTTTTCAACCACAATCCGGTATTGTTCGACATCTTGTGGTTTGATAGGAATGTCAAATTGTTCTTTTTGCGTTTGACTGAATTTTTCACTAGCCTGAGGAATTTCCAATTCCGAAAGTAGTTGCCAACCGTCACGACTTAAGCCATAGACTTTGATGCTTTTGGGCAACATGATCCAGCCACCATAACTCCGCATCGAACTGACTGATACATGTGAAAATTGAGGATATTCGGGGGCATCAAAAACAACGATTAAATCGTCTCCATGATGACCAACCCAATAACCATCAGTGAAAGAAGTGCTCCCTAATTCCAAATCAAATAAATTGGAATGATTGGTATAGGTTCCTGAAGGGGAAGATTGAAGTTGGTATTGGGTGATGGTATGAGCTACTTTTCGAAAATCGATTTCTGTGGTTTGGCTTGGCAACCATCCTAGGATAAAACTTTTGGCTTTTAAAGTCCCCGATTCTTTAATCCAAAGACTATCTTGATAACTGGCTGAAAGGCTATCGGGCGTTTGTCCATGGAGGGTATACTTGATGTCCACACTTTCGATGGGGCGCAAAAAAGAAACAGCCAAACTATCGACAAATAGGGTTTGTTGACTCACCATTTGAGGCCTCTCTACTTGTTGTTTTTCAGCAAAATCAGCAGCAACACCAAAATCTATGTCAATCACCGAATTATTTTGAATATTCGATTTTTCTTCATCGGTTATGGATGTCTTCCACAGAAATAATTTTTCTAAAGATTGGTTTTTTAATAATTGATGGATGCCCTCCTGAGTGATCCGGGTATTGGTCAAACTGACTAATTGTAGTGGAAGTGCGTCTAAAGAAGCCAAGTCTTGATCTTCAATATTGGTGTGATTTAAATGGAGTTTTTTGAGGTTTTTAAAATTTCTGAATTTTTCAAAAGCAGATGGTGGGATGATGACAGAATTTAAATTTAATTCGATGACATTCTTTCGGATTTTGTACAAAGCGTCAAAAGCATCCATTGACAGGGAATCTCCCAAATAACGGACCACGACGTAATGATGATTCATCGAGTATTGATCGACTCGAAAATCATGAGCCAATATTTTTTCCAGATCTTTATGAGATGGAGGGGAAACTGGATTTAATTCAGGTGGAAAAAATTCTTCTAATAGCTCAAGTTGCGACCTATCGATTTGCTGATAGGCCATCGTTTGCTCGAACTTGGCCCCATCAAGCACCCAATTTTTGATCAATTCTAGTTCTATTGGCGTTAACTGCGTTCTGCTTTTCGGAGGCATTCTTAAATCATGATCCATTGGTAATTCCAAATGATAGAGCAATCGACTATCATTTGGATTCTTAAAATCAATCGCCAAACCACTTTCACCACCTTTTAGTATCCCCTCTACCGAACTCAAGATCAATCCGCCTTCTTGTTTTTCATTTCCATGACAACTGACACACTTTTTATCGAGGATCGAATGGATCACTTGTGTGTATAGATTAATGCTATCCTTTTTTATGGATACTGTTGTGGGCTTTTTAGGCAATTTCAAATAGCCTTTTCCATGGGTCAGTTGTGCCCCCAAATGACTTGAAATCGTCAAACAAATAACCACCAATGTAAACGATCCATTAAAGAGTCGATTTGATACTTTTTTGAAATACAAAAACCATAAGAGACCGATGAAAACAGTGGTTGTGATGGCCATCCACATATGGTTGAGGACCTCCGCCGTATAATCCTCCGTGAGGTATCGTAAATAACCCAAAATAGAGGCCACAATAGCGGTATAAAAACTTGACTGAAGACCCCATCCAATCGTGTGGGTGTATTTGCTGGGATTTTTGATGGATAATAAGACCAACCAATAGGTGAATAAAAAGATGCCAATCGGTAAATGAATAATTACTGGATGTAACTTTCCTACGAAGTGTAACCACTCCATCATTTGGTCGAATAGAATTGAATTTTAAACAATGAAGTTGTTTTCTACAAGACTTGATTTTGGTTGAATGATCCGATTGAAACGAAATCCCTCAAGCGAGAATTTGATGATGCACATGACCATGAACATCGGTCAAGCGAAAACGTCTTCCTTGGTACTTGTATGTCATTTGTTCATGATCGATACCAAAAAGATGTAAGATGGTGGCTTGCAAATCATGAACATGCATAGGATCCTGAACGATATTATATCCTAATTCATCCGTTTGGCCATAGGTCATACCGGGTTGGATGCCTCCACCGGCCATGAAAATGGTAAAACATCGAGGATGATGATCCCGACCGTAGTCATCATCGGTCAGTATCCCTTGACTGTAATTGGTTCTTCCAAATTCCCCACCCCATATCACTAGTGTATCTTCTAATAATCCCCGTTGCTTGAGATCTAAAATCAATGCCGCTGTGGGTTGGTCAACATCTTTGGCTTGTCGTTTGACTTCTGCTGGTAGATTGGCATGCTGGTCCCACCCCACATGATATAATTGGACAAAACGAACATCTTTTTCAATTAATCTTCGGGCCAAAATACAATTGGCCGCATAAGTCCCTGGTTTGAGGGAATCCGGACCATACATTTGCAATATCGCATCTGGTTCATTTTCGATATCCATGACTTCTGGCACCGAAGTTTGCATTCGGTAGGCCATTTCGTATTGTGCCATCCGATCTAGTATTTGTTGGTCACCAAAATTTTCTTCATGATGTTGGTTGATCTGGGCTAAATAATCTAGCATCTTTCTTCTCTCGAGCCTGGAGACGCCTTCAGGATTGTTTAAATACAGTACAGGATCTTTTCCAGCTCTGAATTGCACGCCCTGATGTAGGGAACTCAAAAAACCATTGCCCCACAACCTTGAATAAAGAGGCTGGGCAACTTCCCGGCCGGTTCCTTTGGAGAGCATGACAATGAATGATGGTAAATTATCATTCAAACTCCCCAATCCGTAGCTCATCCAAGATCCAAAACTCGGTCTGCCAGGCAGCTGAGATCCCGTTTGGAAAAACGTAATGGCTGGATCATGATTGATGGCTTCGGTATGCATTGATTTAACAAAACACAATTCATCGGCGATTTTGCCGATATAGGGTAAAAGCTCACTGAGCCAAGCACGAGATTCTCCATATTGAGCAAAATCATATACGCTTCCAGTCAGAGGAAATGTCGCTTGCCCGGAAGTCATGCCGGTTAATCGTTGTCCCATTCGGACCGATTCGGGCAAGTCCATGCCTCTGTTTTCATTGAGTTTCGGTTTATAATCGAATAGATCCAATTGGGAAGGACCACCACTTTGAAAGAGATAAATAAGGCGCTTGGCTTTGGGAGCAAAATGAGGCAAGGCTAATGATCCTTTTTGAAGTTTTGTTAATGAAGACCCGTTGTTTTTTCCAAAACCAAATGGATCCAATAGATAGCCAAGCGCCAGTCCACCAATACCAAAGCCCATTTTTTTAAGAAACTCTCTTCGATTATTATTCTGAAAATACCTAGTTAGTGGATCCATAGACTAACTTTTCTGGGTGGTGATATCTAAATTGTAAATCAATAATGCGACATCCATCAAAACACTCCGAATTGATGGATGGCTGGCTTCAATATTGCTATCAGATGGATTTTCAATTCCCATTGATTGGTGATAGTAATCAGCTAGCCACTGTAACTCTAGTTCATTAGGTTTATGGCATGTGATGGTCCTATAAATAAACTCAATTGATTCGTTTAATGACCAATGATTGAAATTTTCTTGATGAGACTCAATGAGGTGTTTTGCAGCAAAAGTGAATTGAGGATCATTCATTAAAACAAGCGATTGTAAAGGGGTGCTTGTCTTTTGTCTCTCGACGGTACAAAAATCACGATATGCCGCATCAAAGATGAGCATATTAGGTGGAGGAACCGTTCGCTTCCAAAAAGTATACAAACTTCTGCGGAATCGATTTTCCCCTCCATCGGGGATATATTCAACCAGTCCATTGCCTCCTTTTTCACGCCAGAGACCTTCGGGTTGGGGTGGTTTGACACTTGGCCCGCCAATTTGTTGAACTAGCAAGCCACTAGTGGCCAATGCATTGTCTCGAATCATTTCAGCTTTGAGACGGACCCTTGGATAATAGGTCCAATAGGTGTTTAATGGATCTTCATTTAAATATTCTTGTTTTACCATACTAGATTGTTTGTAAGTAGCCGAACTCACCATTCTTTTAATGATTTTTTTTACATCCCATTGATCTTCAAATTGAAAGGTATGGGCTAAATAATCCAAGAGTTCTGGATGGGATGGGATGGCTCCTTGATTGCCAAAATCATCTGGAGTCGAAACAATTCCCTGACCAAAAAATTGTTGCCACAAACGATTGACTGTAACCCGTGCAGTCAAAGGATTGTTATCATCAAACAACCATTGACTCAGTCCTAATCTATTTTTTTCGAAGGCATCTCCAAACGCTAAAATCGCTTCCGGTGTTTTTGGAGATACTTGAGTAGTTGGTGCATTATAAACGCCTCGATCCAAGACATGGGTTGTTCTAATTCCTGGCGAGTCTTCCATGACCATCAAATAAAATTTTGAAATAGAATCTGGAAAATGAACAAATGGAAAATCTCTTTTCGCTATTTCTTTGTCTATTGGCATGCGGGGTTCTGGAAATTCACCATAATCGATTAATCCCTTTTCATCGAGCTGATTAAAAAAACTAAAAAAGCCATAATATTCTTCTTGAGAAATAGCATCGTATTTATGATCATGGCAACGAGCGCAATCCATGGTAATACCTAACATGGTTCGTGCCGTTGTAATGGTTCGATCGGCCACATATTCTACGCGATATTCTTCGGGAATAACCCCACCTTCTTGAGTGATGCTATGGTTTCGATTAAATCCAGTGGCCAAAATCTGTTCTTTGGTCGGATTAGGCAATAAATCCCCTGCTAATTGCCATGTGATGAATTGGTCATAGGGTAGATTTTGATTGTAAGCATGAATCACCCAATCCCGCCAAGGCCACATAAATCGTTCTAAATCATCTTGATATCCATGGGTATCGGCATAGCGTGCGATATCGAGCCATATAGAAGCCATTCGTTCCCCGTAATGCTCGGAATCTAGCAATTTGTCGACTACTTTTTCATAGGCGTTTTCGGATTCATCGGCCAAAAAAGCGTCTATTTCTTCTATGGAAGGTGGTAATCCAATAACATCAAAGTAAACACGTCTGAGGAGTGTTTCTTTATCCGCTGACTGGGATGGTTGCCAACCATTTTGATGTATTTTTTGACCAATAAACCAATCGATTTCATTGAGTTCCCAGCGGGGGAAGAAAGGGGCTTTGATGTCGGGTTTTTTGGGTAGAATGTAAGCCCAGTGTTTGTCGTAAGGGGCCCCCTGTTGGATCCATTGTCGAATCATTTGTTTTTCAATTTGGGTCAAACTCAAATGTGAATCAGATGGTGGCATTTGAATTTGGAAGTCTGATGAAAAAATTCTTCGGATGATTTCACTACTTTCAGGTTCAAATGGAACGACTGGTATTTTATCAGGCGATTCCATCATTGGATTATAGAGTCCATCGGATAAATCCAATCGAAGATTGGCTTCTCTCGTATTGGCATCGGGTCCATGACAAGTAAAACATTTATCCGATAAAATCGGTTTAACATCAAAATTGAAGCTAATAACCTCTGGTAAAGTCTGGGCGATTGAAACTATATTTTCTTGACTTTGTTGCGGTTTTTCGGCAAACTCTTGAGAAATGAATTGATACCCCAATACAATCAGCAGTGGTATCAAAAATGACCATGCATATTGAAAGTTCTTCGCCCCCAGTTTATTAAAAACAGAAATGGTTTTTTGGAATATAGTCTAGGTTTCTAAATTAAGAAAAATAAATTCCTGTAATAAAAAATAGGCTGATAATATTTTATGAAGTTGCGTTTAGTTTTTTTATTGTACTATGAAATACAAAAACTGACATCCGTTTAGCATCTGATATCCACAAATTCCTTTGAATACAATACCTTTAACTTTATCTTTTCAAGACAATCATTATCTCATGCTCAAATCACTTGGTAAAACACTGAGTTGTCTATTTTTCATTTCTTATATATGCTGGGGATGGTCTCAATCAAAATTGGTTTCAAAACCTTCCATGTTGGAACAAAATGTAGATTCTATCATGCAAGATGCCATCAAACAAAAAGCTTTTCCTGGGGCTCAAATACTGCTATATAAGGATGGGGGAATTCGATTGAACAAAGCGTATGGCTATCATACTTATGATTCCATCCGCAGAGTATCGACACAAGATTTGTATGATTTGGCATCGGTCACCAAGATTTTAGCCGGGACTTTAGCCTTTATGAAATTGTATGAACTCTATCACCTTGATTTAGAAGCTCCCCTTTCAGACTATCTTCCTTATTTAAAAAGAAGTAATAAAAAGGAGACCACCTTTACCCAATTACTGACCCATAGTGCTGGATGGATCCCATCTATTGAACATCATAAGACTTTGCATAAAAAGAATGGCCAACTCAAAGCTCGGACCATATCCAATAAACCATCAAAACGTTTTCCTTACCAAATAAGCACTTCTCTTTTTGTTCATAAGAATTATTACAAAACGGTCAAAAGGCGAATCAAAGATTCTGAGGTTCCCACGATCGGAGAATATAAATATTCAGGGCTCTGGTTTTTTCTGTTACCTGAATTGGTTGAACGTTTAACCGGGATGACTATCGATGATTTTTTAGATCTTCATTTTTATAACCCCCTCGAATTAGAACGGATTGCTTTTAGAGCTAGGGAATATTTTCCACTCGAAGAAATCGTACCCACTGAAAAAGACACTTTATTTAGAAAAACCCTAGTTCATGGATGGGTTCATGATGAAGCCGCTGCTTTGATGGGCAAACTATCGACCAATGCCGGTTTATTTGCCAATGCCGAATCTCTTTCAGTACTATTGGAAATGCTTTTAAACAAGGGGATGTATCATGATCAACAGTATCTCCTATCTGAAACTGTTGAACGATTTACTTCTAGAATATTTCCTCAAACAGGCAATCGACGAGGACTTGGTTTTGATAAACCCATTTTAAAAGAGACCGGACAACAAACATACCCCTCTCAATGGGCTTCACCAAGTAGTTATGGACATAGTGGATTCACTGGGATTCTTGTATGGGTTGATCCTCAATACGATTGCTTTATGATTTTTTTAAGTAACCGAGTCTATCCGCATAGAGAACTCAGTTCAATCTATAAACTCAACGTCAGAAGCAAGATACTGGATCAGATTATCCTTCACTAAAGACAAATAACAACATCAATGGCGA
>JAPORT010000021.1:0-6943 GCA_026710085.1 Flavobacteriaceae bacterium
ATTTCAATCGCACCAAATTAAATGGTGAAATAAAAAAAGAAGTCTATCTTTATATTGATGAGTTTACATACTTCAACGAACCTCATATCGCAAAAGAGGCCTATGAGCTACTAATGAAACTGGGCTATGGAGTAGAGGTTCTGCCTTTTAAGGAAAGTGGACGAACTTATATTTCAAAAGGATTTTTAGATCAAGCGAAAAGTCGATTAGAAGCTATTTTTAATGCTTATGGACCAATGATTCATTCTGATCGGATATTGATTGGGATTGAACCATCGGCAGTTTATACATTTCAAGATGAATTATTAAAACTTCTTGATGTGAATGAAAAACATCAGACCTTTTCAAGCAATTGTTTATTGATGGATTCTTTTTTAGCCGAAGAATTTAGAAAAGGTGACATTGATACCAATTGTTTCCATCAAGAAAAGAAAACTATAAAATTTCATGCCCATTGTTATCAAAAAGCTCTAGGCTCCATTAAAGACACTTTTGATATTTTGAATATGCCATCCAACTATCAAGTGAGCATTCTCAATACTGGTTGTTGCGGCATGGCAGGTTCTTTTGGATATGAAAAAGAACATTATGAAATCAGTATGAGAATTGGAAATGACCGACTTTTTCCAGCCATACAAAATTCAAATCGAGAAGATATTATTGTTGCCAATGGGACATCTTGTCGACATCAAATACTTGATGGTACCAAAAGAAAAAGTTATCATCCCATATCTGTTTTATTAAACGCTTTAAAGTAGATTGAAATCGTAAGGAATTAAATTTGTTAGATTTACTTTAAACTCTTAAAACTTTGACTGAAACCAACCGTATCGAATATAAACGTGAACTTTCTGAAGGACTTGAAAGAGAAGTTGTTTCTTTTTTAAACTACAGAAAAGGAGGAACTATTTATTTGGGGTTAGATCAATCCGGTGAATCGGTTGGTATGATGGATGTAGATCAAAAACAATTAATTGTTAAGGATAGGATTAAAAATAACATTCGTCCTTCTGCTCTCGGACTATTTGATATCATTACTGAAAGAATTTCGGACAAAAACGTGATAAAAATCACAATAGCCAGTGGACTTGAGAAACCATATTATCTAAAGAAATATGGAATGTCAGAAAAAGGTTGCTATCTGCGTTTAGGCTCCTCTGCTGAGCCAATGTCGTCAAAAATAATTGATGAGTTGTATGCGAAACGCACACGAAATACACTTTCAAAAATAGTGGCTCCAAGACAGGATTTAAAATTTAGTGATCTCCTAATATATTACAATGAATTAGGTTATACTCTAAGACATACCATGAAAAAAAATCTTGGACTAGAAACGGAAGATGCCAAATTAAATTATGTAGGATACCTCCTATCGGATAAAAACCACGTTACAATAAAAGTAGCGAAATATAAAGGCACGAATCGTGTTGACTTGACTGAAAACAATGAATTTGGAAATCAATGTCTAGTGAAAGCCGTAAAACAAGTTATCGATAAACTCAATGTTGAAAATATTACGATAAATAAAATCACATACAAAGAGAGAATCGAGTATAATTTATGGCACTCTATAGCTCTTCGTGAAGCAGTCATTAATGCTTTTGTTCATAATGACTATACCAACGAACTTACACCAAAGTTTGAAATATTTTCGGATAGAATCGAAATTACTTCGGCTGGAAGTCTTCCCAACGGATTAAGCAGAGAAGGTTTTTTTGATGGGGTTTCAGCACCTAGAAATAAAGAACTCATGCGTGTGTTCAAGGATTTGGAACTTGTCGAGTATCTAGGTTCTGGAATTCCACGTATTCTTGAATATTACGATAAAAAGTGCTTTGTATTTCTGGATCATTTTTTGAGAATCGTGTTTTATAAAAACAATGGAGACAAGGAGATTGCATCTATTGAAAAAGGTGGTGTAATCGATGAAAAAGGTGGTGTAATCGATGAAAAAGGTGGTGTAATCGATGAAAACATAAAACTGACTGTAAGACAAAGGGATCTATTGAATCACATTCAAAGAAACAATCGATTAACATACATTGAACTCTCTAAAATGATGGGAATCAATCAATCTGCCATAGGGAAGCATATCAATTTTTTGAAGCAAAAGGGCTTTTTGGTAAGGGAAAAAGGAACAAGAGGTTTTTGGAAAGTCAAAAAAGAGGTTATCAGCAATTCATAGAATGATCTTTTGAATCTTAAAACTGAGGCATAATGATGGCGTTAATTCAAAATGTATCGCTGAAATATTTTGAATCAAACCGATAGATGAATGATTTATAACATATTTAAGAATAAATTTGAATTTCATTGCTAAAACTAAATATTAAAAGAAAATATATAACGAATCTGGTCATTAATAAATAAGTAAATAACTAAACTATGCGAGGAAATACTTTTGGACACATATTTCAATTAAGCACCTATGGAGAATCTCATGGGAGCGCCATTGGAGGCATCATTCAAGGATGTCCTTCCAATATTAAGATCAATATCGAAGAGGTTAAACAGGAGCTCAATCGAAGACGGCCTGGTCAATCTAAAATAGTCACCCAACGTAAAGAGCC
This sequence comes from Flavobacteriaceae bacterium, assembly GCA_026710085.1. Taxonomy (GTDB): domain Bacteria; phylum Bacteroidota; class Bacteroidia; order Flavobacteriales; family Flavobacteriaceae; genus Bin25. The sequence continues at coordinate 2,571 of JAPORT010000021.1, forward strand.
TGATGATGTTATCTTTTCCTCGGGATTATTCGAAGGCAAGACCACCGGTTTTCCGATGGGTTTTCAGATTATCAACACAAATCAAAAGTCCAAAGATTACGATCATTTAAAAGATAACTTCAGACCGTCTCATGCTGATTATGTCTACGATAAAAAGTATGCCAATAGAGATTATCGGGGTGGAGGTCGATCTTCGGCAAGAGAAACGGCCAATTGGGTGGTTGGAGGAGCCATTGCCAAACAATTTTTAAAATCCACGCCAATAAAAATAAATGCGTTTGTATCTTCTGTTGGTCATCTGAAGCTTTCAATGCCTTATCCAGAACTCCATTTTGATAACATTGAAAAAAATCCTGTACGTTGTCCAGATCTCAATCTTGCAACAAAAATGGAGCAATACATCAAAGAGATTCGTAAACAAGGGGATACGGTTGGAGGCGTTATCCAATGTGTTGTTTCAGGAGTTCCTGTTGGATTAGGTGAACCGATATTCAATAAACTTCACGCTGAATTAGCCAAAGCTATGTTGACTATTAATGCTGCAAAAGGTTTTGAGTATGGAAGTGGTTTCGAGGGGACAACAATGAAAGGTTCACAACATAATGATGTTTTTAATCTAGATGGATCCACAAAAACAAATCATTCTGGTGGAATTCAAGGTGGCATTTCAACAGGCATGGATATTTATTTTAGCGTTGCTTTCAAGCCAGTTGCAACCATCATGCGAAATCAAAAAAGCATTAATAAAGAACATCAGGAAACGGTAATCCAAGGAAAAGGAAGACATGACCCTTGTGTTGTACCGAGAGCTGTCCCTATTGTTGAATCTTTGACGGCATTAGTGATGGCAGACTTTGTACTCATCAACAGAACCCATCAGGAGAATTTAAATCGAGGAATACAGTAAATCATCTTATATTTATCAATTATAACCTTAAAAAAACTTAGAATTTAATCAAAATGGAAAACGCTTCAAAAAATTTAGAAAGAAAATGGTATCAAAAACTACACTGGCAAGTATTCATAGCTATGGCAGTTGGTGTCCTTGTTGGTTATTCTCCAGCTGGGGGATTTTTTGCACAATATTTTGGATGGCTTGGTGATTTATTCATGCGCTTATTAAAGATGATTATTGTTCCGCTAGTCATCGTATCGATTGTCGCAGGAGTCGCTTCAGCAGGAGGAGGGAAAGTAGTCGGAAGAATGTTTGGGAAAACACTTTCATACTATGTGGTGTCTAGTCTATTTGCAGCATTGGTTGGTTTATTGATGTTCAATTTAATCAATCCTGGTAAAGGGTATCCAATCACGGATACGGGAACACAACCTCCCGATTTAGCAACGCCAGAATCGCCGATTGATTTGCTGCTCAACATTGTTCCCACCAATTTTTTCGCCTCTGCATCCGCTGGAGATATGTTAGGGATTATCTTTTTCAGTATTGTTTTTGGTATCGCTCTAACAACGCTCCCTCAAAAGCCGAGAACCAAGATTACGGACTTGGTCGATATATTGTTTAAAGCCATGATGTCACTAACCAATGGGATTATCAGATTACTTCCCATTGGTGTTTTTGGTCTCATCGTTACCTTAGTAGGGAAAACGGGCCTAGAATCTTTTGGGAATCTGTTTAAATATGTGTTGGCTTTAGGTTCTGGACTATCGATTCATTTTTTGATAACGATTCCTTTACTATTATACTTTTGGGGAAGAGTATCACCCTGGAAACATTTGATGAACTTGAGAGAGCCCCTCTTGGTAGCTTTTTCGACGAGTTCTTCTGCTGCGACTTTACCCGTTACCCTCAATACGGTTCAAAAAAAAGTAGGGGTATCCAATCGGGTCACATCCTTTACTTTACCGATGGGAGCGACGGTTAATATGGATGGTACGGCCATCATGGAATGTGTGGGAGCTTTGTTCATCGCTCAAGCTCTAGGCGCTGAAATCGGATTTATGACGCAAGTCGCCGTTGTGATTACTGCGCTCTTAGCATCGATTGGTGCTGCTGCAGTACCCTCGGCTGGACTGGTGGTGATTTTTATCATTTTAAATGTCATTGGAATCGGAGACAATCCTGAGGCACTTTTAATTGTTGGCGGAATGTTATCCATCGATCGCCCTCTTGATATGGCAAGGACTGCTGTTAATGTTTATAGCGACTCTTGTGCTGCAGTAGTTGTTGGGAAATGGGAAGGAGAAACTGGCATTAACGAGAAGATACATCCTTAATATCGTTTAAGGATTTGAGTGACACTTTAAGACAATTGATTCGAGATAAGACTCTAAAGTTGGAGTGCTTTTTCGCCTCGTGTTTTTTAGTGTTTCATATGGGATTACTTTAACTCCAAGGTATCGATACTTCAATTTATATCTCATGAGATTACACTGGAAAATATTAATTGGATTGGGATTGGGGATATTGTTTGGTATTTTCATGACATTGATTAGCTGGGGGCCACAGTTGGTCGTTGATTACATCAAACCATTGGGGACCATTTTCATCAATTTATTAAAGTTGATGGCGATTCCCATCATTTTGGCTTCATTGATTCATGGAATCTCGAATCTCCCTGATTTAAGTGAGCTAAAAGTGTTAGGATTTAAAACCATAGGGATATTCATGGCTACAACTTTTTTTGCTGTTTTGGTTGGGGTTCTTTTGGTGAATATCATCCAACCAGGTAATAGCCTTAATCCTGAAACGCATGAAAATCTAATGGAGTTGTATGCCGTTGACGCCGCACCAGATGAAGAAATGATGGCCCGGCATCAAGAGCGTGGTCCCTTACAGTTTGTCGTCGATATCTTTCCGGAAAATATCTTTTCAGCCACGACCGATAATCGGAGAATGTTGCAGGTGATCTTTTTTGCCATTTTATTTGGCGCCGCCTTATTTCTAATACCAAAAGAAAAATCGCGACCATTACGAGAGTTTTTTTCTTCATTTAACGATGTGGGTATGAAGATGATTGAATTTGTGATGCTCGTTGCCCCTTATGGTGTCTTTGCATTAATGGCGGCCATCGTCATTGAAGCTCCTAGTTTGGAATTATTTGGTGCATTAGGACTGTATGGATTGACAACAGTACTAGGGTTAATCATCTTGATTGGTACGGATACCCTATGGGTGCGTCTTTTTGGTGGGAGAAGTCCCGGCTTTTTTCTGAAAGGCATCGCTCCTGCTCAATTAGTAGCCTTTTCAGCAAGTTCTAGTGCCGCCACGCTTCCAGTTACATTAGAGCGAACCAAAACAAAGTTGAAAGTCCCCGAGCACGTTCGAAGTTTTGTACTGCCCATTGGCGCTACCGTGAATATGGATGGCACTTGTTTGTATCAAGGGGTGACCGCCATTTTTATTGCCCAAGTGTTTGGTATTGATTTGAGTTTATCAGCACAAATCGGCATTATTTTAACGGCTACCTTGGCATCTATTGGCACAGCACCCGTGCCCGGAGCCGGTTTCATCACTTTGGTGATCGTCTTATCCCAAGCGGGCATTCCTGAAGCAGGATTGGCCTTGGTTCTTGCGTTGGAACGTCCACTCAATATGTGTCGAACCGCCAAAAATATCACTGGCGATGCCATGACGGCTGTTGTGGTCAACAACTCCTTGAAGCATAAAGAATCAAAAACCATCACATAATGGTTTATCCTATTTTCAGATAGGACGTTATACTCTAATGTAGGGTCGTCCTTTTTTAGGAAATCATGTCACGATCCGTTCCACTTTATCCTCTGATTGAAGCACTTTCTAGATCGCTATGCACGTATTTCACACGCATCTGATTTTTTGAAAAATCGATAACGATTTCTAGCGACCAAATAGTATATCCAATCATTAAATCTGGTTGGTAGAAATTTAAAAAGTGTGAGTATTCTAGGCAGTCCCTTTAAATGACCAACTATTTTAAAAACAGCTTGGGAAGCTATCCAATAATTGTTTTGTTGATCTAAAACCACAATGGCATCTTTTTTAAGCGATGGATTTAAGACGAAAAATTGATTCGCTTTTTGACTCGTCATTGGTTGAAATTCAAAAATTTTATTAGGATCTCTTTGAATCACAAAACTTGTCCACCAGTTGCATATTTTGCAATCACCATCATAGAATACAACTAGTTTATTCATTGATTGATGTTCCGTTTTCATGAACTAATTCAAGGGTTTCCATTTTCACCTCTGTCATGAAGTTTCCAAAATTGACAAAGCCTTTATTCTTGACAATTTTTTCAATGGTTCCAACCGATTCACTATCCGATATTCTTACTTTATCCCCAATAGTTAGTGGTTTCAGCGATTTTTGTTCTGTTTTCTTTTTATCGTATTGTCGCTTTTTTTGCACGTATTGATTTAAATCATTTTTCAATAAA
>JAPORT010000021.1:7288-10223 GCA_026710085.1 Flavobacteriaceae bacterium
TAAGAAAGCTTTTCTTTTGAAATTTTCTTTTTCGCCTTGTTGATAATGTTGTATGGAATCCCTATTTTTTCAGCGACTTCAAATGTGAAGGAACTACCGGCATCTCCTATTGCTAATTGGTAGAGTGGTTCGAGTGTTTTTGTGTCAAACGGCATGTTGGCATTGACCATATATTCTAGTCGATGGGCCATTAATTTTAAATTAGAGTAATGGGTTGTGATGATTCCCCTTGAGTTTCGATGATAGACTTGTTCCAAAGTGGCTTCGGCTAAGGCTCCTCCTAAATCTGGATCGGAACCCGTTCCAAATTCATCAATTAAAAACAGCGTCTTTTCATCGGCTTTTTTAAGTAAACTACGCATGTTTTTCATGCGGTAAGAGTAAGTGCTCAATTGATTTTCAATGGATTGGTTATCACCGATATCCGATAAAATTTGAGGGAAAAACCCACATAAACTATGGGTATCGACTGGAATTAAAAGGCCACTTTGAATCATGACTTGCAAAAGCCCCACTGTTTTCAAAGTGATGCTTTTTCCGCCAGCATTCGGGCCAGAAATAACAATGATCCGTTGATGGTCATGAAGAGAAATATCTTGAGGGAACGTCGGGAGATGTGATTTTCGATTTGAAATCAACAACAAAGGGTGCGTTGCTTTTTTAAAATCAAATTCGGGTGAATCTGAAAGTTGTGGTAGTGTGGCAGAAATCTCCTGAGCATACTTGCCACAAGCTGAAATCATATCCACTTCTAACAAATAATTCTGTTGCTGTCTAAAATGAGGGGTGTATTCTCGAATCTGATGAGTCAATTGGAGAAGTATTTGGGTTTCTTCTTCTTTTTCCTCAAATTTCAAGTTCTGAAACTCCAAATGTAGATTCACATTTTCTATTGGCTCAATATAGACGATGGTACTATTTCTAGAGCTTCCTAAAGTCGTTCCATGGATTCGTTTTCGATAGGGGGCTTTCACGGCTAAAACTCTTCGGTCACCATGCATTGATTCTTTGATTTCATTGAGATATCCTTTGGCTGCATAGTGATTTAAAGATGATTGAAAAGATTTCGTCATTTGGATTTTCAACCGGTTTAATTCTCGTCTGATTTGAAAAAGTGGTTGAGAAGCCTGATCTCTAATTCGATGGTGTTGATCAATTTTTTCATTAACCATCCGAGGGATATGGTCATTGATTTTCAAATGGGACCCTAATTCATGCAACTGTGGAAAAAGAATTTTAAATTTTTTAAAATGTTTCGTCACATTATTGAAAGCCGTATGGTTGTAGACAATAGCATTGAGCTGTTGAGGCGATAAAATTGAATTTTCTATTCTCAGCAATGTGATGATCTCATTCAGATTTTTAAAATGATGAGAGGGGATATCACTATTATTTTGGACTCCCAATAAATATTCAGAAACCGTACGTAGTCGCTTGGTTCGAAATTCTAATGATTCAATGGGACGAATCGCCGATACAGTTTCTTGACCCAATGAGGTTAGGGCGTGTTGAGAAACTTGCTTTAGAACTTCTGGGAATTCGAAATCTTCCAATGTTTTATCAGAAATAGCAATCACTTTTTCTTAGTATTTTGGTCCACAAAGTTACGATTTGTGAAAGTGCGTATTGGTGGTGGATGGTATGATATTTTAAAACCATTGTTTGAAAACCCTGTCTTTTCAAGTTTGGTCGAATTTGTTAAACTAGAATACCAAAATCAGGATTGTTATCCAAAAGGAAAAGATATTTTTAGAGCTTTTGATACGACACCTTATCATGAATTGAAAGTCGTTCTATTAGGACAAGATCCTTATCCTAATCCGAAACAAGCTCATGGATTATGCTTTTCAGTCCCCGATGAAATAATCCATCCGCCTTCACTTGTGAACATCTTCAAAGAATTGGAATCGGATGTAGGGATCGGGTATCCAAAATCTGGTGATTTAACCCGATGGGCTCAACAAGGGATTTTGTTGTTAAACACGACCTTAACGGTCAGAAAAGGCCAACCTCAAAGCCATCAAAGTCAAGGTTGGGAATGGTTTACGGATCATGTTATCAAAATAATCTCGGATAAAAAACAGCACATCGTTTTTCTACTTTGGGGAGCTTTTGCCAAGGCAAAGCATTCATTAATTGATGAATCCAAACATTTCATTCTTCGAAGTGGCCATCCATCACCATTGAGTGCCAATAAAGGGTATTGGTTTGGGAACAAACACTTTAGTCAAACGAATGCCTATCTTCAATCCAAAGGACTCATGCCTATTGAATGGTGATTCAACCGCCTACTTTTTTAATGGTGTGTCCTTGTTTGGAAAGGATGTCAATGATTTTTGATCGGTAGTTTCCTTGAATGATGATTTCTCTGTTTTTAATCGACCCACCAACACCAATGGTTTTTTTAATCAACCGAGCTAATTCTTCAATCTGAAGATCACTGCATTCAAAATCTTTTAATACGGTCACGATTTTTCCCGCTCGGTGTTTTTTACTAAAATGAGCGGTCAGATTTTGTTTTTCAATAGGGGAGAGATTCAATGTTTGCTTTTCTGATGATGTTTTCTCATTAGGTGGAATCAATCCTTTTAGATCTTCAAAACGGTTAAACTTTTTTAAACTCATGGAAAATGAGGTGGTTTGGCAAAGTCTTTGATGGTTTAGTGATAAAACCCTCAAGATAGATGAAAGCAAAACGATTCGTTCATGTCAAATTGATTTATAAGCTGATTTTCTTACTTATTGTCCAGGTGATTTATACCAACTGCGAAGATAAGGATGCAGAAATAAAAGAACTTCGGGAACAAATCGAAGCGTTGCAAAGTCAAGTGGATTCTGAAAAAGAAGCCAAAGAAAAGGCTGAAAAAGAAAGGTCAGAAACGGAAGATCATTTAGCAAAAACTAAAAAAGACGCCGCAAATGCAAAAGAAGATGC
>JAPORT010000021.1:10695-14462 GCA_026710085.1 Flavobacteriaceae bacterium
CACCCTAACGCTAGCATATTTGCCGAAGGAACAGCGGATCAACCGATTATTTTCACTCATGAGGATGATCCCATCCAAGCAGACGGTACGTATCCTGCTGGATCTCAACCCCCAAAGCTTGATCATTTTGAAAATCCCTGGGGTGGCCTCTATATTTTAGGAAATGCTACTTGGGGTCAAGGGATCAATCCTTTAGCCCCTAGAGAATCATATGGTGCGGCCACCGGACCGGAAGGCAACGACATTCGATTTGGAGGAGATCGTCCGATGGATGATTCAGGGGTATTGAGTTATGTTTCCATTCGGCACGCAGGTACGATCATTCAACAGGGCGATTCTTTCGACATTCCGATATCAAGTCTTTATTTAGGCGGTGTTGGATCTCAGACAACCGTGAATCATATTGAAATATTTGGAAGTGCAACCGGTGCTATAGCTGTCATAGGCGGTACGGTGGATATTTCAGAGGTCGTTATTTCTGCGGCTCAAATGTATGAAGGCTCGGTTTACATGGATGGCTTTATTGGGTCCTTTAAAAACTCCATTATTGAAATGGGGCAAGAAGTCGAATCTGGACTTTGGGTCACTGGGCATTCCGATAAAAATCTTCCAATAAGCGATAGAAAAATCACCTTATCGAATATTACTATTTTCGGATATGATTTGGGTCATGGTGAGTGTCCATCAAGAGAATCCGAAGTTTATTTTACGATATTCGAAAATGATTTAAATGGTACGATTGAAAACATCCATTATCTGAATGTCCTTTCTGATGATTTTCTCGTTTCTATAGAGGATTCTGAAACTGCAGAAAATCTCAAAAATGAAAACTTGAAATTCCAGTCTTTGAAGGTTCAATTTTCCGATGGTTGTGATCCGAGTCCTTTAGGTGAGTTATTTATTGATTATGGTACTGAGGATGATGGGACGAATCTATCCATCGATCCCAATATTTTCACTGAGATTATTACGGAAAGTAATGTTGATTACAGTCCTTTTACTTGGACCTATTGGTATCAAAACAAACAGTCAATAGAGGAAATCAATTTTTAGAATTTCCTTGAAAAGGGGAGTCATTGATGAATCGATATTACATAGGCTTGAATAGAACGCTGCTTTTATGAGTATTTCTCTTGAAAGTTTTGTTCTTTAATGTCCCCTAATGTATTTGATACTCATTTGTGTTTTATAAAGGTATTGGCTATATTGAATGGGAATTAGATACTAAAGTGGCCAAGGCCATGGTATTTATGAATAACTTGTCGAATCTTTGCCTTGAAAAAGGCTTTGCTACAGCGATTGAAACAACTTTTGAATTTGAGGACTCGGTTTTTGCTTCATGATATGAAGGTATCGTTGATATTCTTTTAACATCCATGTTCGCATCGAAGGAATCGGAATTTGATAAAAGCCATCTGGACGTATTTGAATCACACCTCTGGCGACGATATCATTAAATAACTTTTCACCGTCCTTGATATAGGGATTCCTCTCAAAATCTAATTCTACCTGAGAACCTGAAATCATATTTTTTTGAAGCTCATTCTCAAACAACGCCTGAAAAATAGAAGCTATTTGAGCATCCTTTAATTCAGCAAAACGTCCGCTATAATAATTCTTTTTTTTGCGTTGTCCTTCTTTTAAAACACCCGACAAGACTGTTTCAGATAAACCCCCTTTCCCTTCTTTTAACTTTTGAGTGGCTACCTCACCATAACAAATGATATGATGAGGCCATTGATGACTTTCTTGACTTAATCGATCGATCCAGTGTTTCAAATCAGGATCCTTTTTTGAAATACCAGCTCCTTGCACTAAATAGTCTTGCAATATGTTTCTTTCAGCCTTTTTATGTAATGGTTTTAAATTTATCACACCATCATCATTAAATCGAGAAATTTCAAAATCTTTAAATATTTTTCTAGTATGTCCTAAACCAGCCATGATAAAAAGCAAACCCTGAGGTAAATGTAGGTTATGTAATTGATCTAAGACTTCAATAGCGATCCCTTTTTTCACCTGATTGGAGCCCAAACCAACACGTATCATTTGAGCTTCATCCAACATTAAAACGATTGGTTTTTGAATACCCTCAATGATTTTGGAATGACCTTTAACCACTTTATCTTGACGAATATTTCTTTTTAAAAACTTCAAATCCCAACCCCACTCTTTAAAATTTTTTTCATACTTTTTATCACGAACCAACACCCGATACAACTCCTCTCGATTCCATAAAGCTTCGAAATTCATCTTTCGAATATCCCATTTCAAATCTTTTCCGATTTTTCTCAATTCCCACAATAAAGCTGTTTTACCAACACCTGGAGGTCCTTGAATCAATAGACTAATTCCCTTTCCTTTCTGTTTCGATAAAGCTAACATGTTTTTCACCAATTCAATCTCTTCTTCTCTCCCATGGAAATACTCAGCCTCTCCTCGGTCAATGAGATTGACTTTTTCATTAGCTTCCATAGACTCAAAGTTAATCGATTCAACTTTTGATGAAAGTTCATGAAAATGGATGTTGATTTTCCCGTTTGAACGACGGACTTCCGAACTTTGATTTAAAGATGCCAATCGGCCACCAATCGAAAGACTTCAAGATCTCCGAAAATATGGCTTTCATCGAGCAACCAACCGACTGTCCGGAACTCAACCCCGTTGAGCAGATATGGCAGGAGGTTGAAGAAAAGTTTCTATATAATCAATGGTTTGAAACGCTTGAGGATTTGAAAGAATAACGAACTCATGGATAAAGAGATTTCTGAATATGGAGACAAATAGAAGTCATTCAGTTTCTTTCCGTATATTAGAAAAATACTACAGAACACAAGTTAGTATGATGTGATAACTCAATCGATCAATCCATGGACTCCTATGAATTGGACTTTTCAAGGCTAAAAGACTTCTCAAAAGAATTTTCAGGGGGTTCTGTTTTATTGAGAATGTTAAGCGGTATCGGATTTCGATATTATTGGACGACCCATCAATTAAAACATAAAGATTTGCAGTTCAAGTACCATCAAGTATCTTGGACGGTGGAAGATATACTCGTTCACATATTTCACTTAGTTTGTTCCGTTCAATGTGTTTTAGAAGAAAAGGTATTTGATAAATCTCAAATGATCGCTCCTAAAGAATTTGAAGAATTAAGAAAGAAGACCCTAGAGCGTATTCGATTTTCTTGCCTTGAAATTTCAAAGAAATCCGATAGTGAAATCCAAAACTTGAAGGTGAGGGTAGTCGTGAATCAAAAAGTGAGATGTTATTCTATGTACCATCTCATCAATGGCCATTTGTCAGATGCCTTACATCACTTGGGACAAATCGCCATCTTGAGAAGAATGAGCGGAAATCCTATGGATTCAGGAGTGAATTACTTTTTGGGGACTAAAGTCTAGGGGGATTAGTTTTTTCGTTTTTCAAATGTTTCGTTTTGTGCATCACGCACTCTTTGAATGATGACCACCACTAGGACAAATCCAACGATGGCATAAAATAGAATTTGTAAGGCGCCAAACATGTCTGCTGATTTATTCTATAGTCACTGCCGTTCCATAGGCGAGAATCTCAGAAGCTCCCCCTTGAATCATGGCGGTGGTTATTCGAAGAGAAATAACGGCATTAGCCCCTAATTTAATGGCGTCATCTTTCATTCGTTGTATCGCTTCTTCCCGAGCATCGGCTTGAAGTCGCGTGTACTCACTGATTTCTCCACCCACTAAATTTTTAAGTCCTGCGACAACATCTCTCCCAACATTTCG